>JBFKFH010000020.1:0-22195 GCA_041618685.1 Rheinheimera sp. | reverse complement strand
GCAATATACCGCACTTGATGAAGATTTGAATGTACCGGCGTTTAACCTGCATGTCATTAACGCCGATGGCAGCGGCTTACAGCAATTAAGTTTCAACCTGAGCCACGATTTGTATCCGGTGGTGCTGGATGACGGGCATATTTTATATAGTCGCTGGGACAATCACGGCGATCGTTCAATGTTTAACTGGTATCAGATGCGCCCTGATGGCTCCGACAACCAGCTGGTGTATGGCTGGCATTCACATCAGACCGGTGCAGCACAGACTGCGGTTGAATTTAGTAAAGCAATAATATTGGAAGACGGCTCAGTAACGCTGGCGTTGGCCAGTACTGATGCGCCTTATTACAACAGTTGGCCACAGCGCGTTGCATTAGCGCTAGCCAGCGACAATGAGCAGCCACTGGCAGGCGAAACATTAAATTTACCCGCACAGACGCCACTTTTCCCCTGGGCATTTAATAATACCAACCGCCCGGAACGTGCCGGCGCTATCAATAGCTATGCAGCATTAAAAGATGGTACCGGTCGTTTTCTGGTCAGTTGGTCACCGTGCCGGGTGAGGCAGGACGACACGGTGTTAAGTTGTGCTCAGGTTACTAGTGATACTGAACTTGAGCTGGCAGAGCCTTTGTATGGCCTGTGGCTGTTTGACACCATAAAACAAACTCAGGTACCGGTACGGCCCGGGCAGGAAGGTTGGTTAGTGGCGGAACCTGTGGTATTGCAAGCCTATACACCCGCTGTTTTTTTACCAGCAAACCCGCAATTAGACCGCGAACTGGCTGCCGAAAACACGGCCGTGCTGGATATTCGCAGTGTGTATGATTTTGCGGGTATTGCCAGCGAAAACATTACGCAATTGTCTGACCCTATGCAAACCCGCGCGACTGATCGTCCGGCCCGTTATTTACGCCTGGTGCGCGGTGTCCCTCAGCCTCCGGAGGAGGTATTAGATGTCCCTAATTTTGCGTTTGGCGTTAGCCGGCGTCAGTTAATGCGGGAAATCCTAGGCACTGTGGCGATAGAGCCAGACGGCTCTGTCCGGGTAAAAGTACCCGCTAATGTGCCGTTTAATCTGGCGGTACTGAATGCACAAGGTCAGGCGATATCACCACTGCATCAACAGTGGATTAGCTTACGGCCGGGTGAAACCCGCAGTTGCAACGGCTGCCATACGGCACAAAGCACAGCACCACATGGCCGCATCAGTGGCGAAGCCAGTAGTGCTAATCCGGGTTTACCTGTGGCTGGAAATTTTGCCAACACAAACCCGCAATGGCTTGCGCAAGCCGGTGAAACGATGGCGCAAACTGCGGCCCGCTTAAATGGTGTCCCTCAATTACAACAGGCACTGGTCTATACCGATATCTGGACAGATCCACAGCAGCGCACCTCGGATCCGGCGGTAAATATCAGCCTGGAACAGTTATCAACCGCCTTACCCGCTGGCGTAGAATGCTTTAGTCAGTGGTTAGCCAACTGCCGGCTGCGTATTGACTATCCAAGCCATATCCAGCCGTTGTGGACGCTGAACCGACAGCAGTTTGACAGTGTTAGCAACGAGCTGCTGGCTGATCATACCTGTGTTAGCTGCCATAGCCGTAATGACGGTGATGGCAATACCCAAATCCCGGCAGCACAACTGGAACTGGATGCTGCAGCGTCTGATCTGCAAGCCGAACATTTTCGCAGCTACCGCGAATTGCTCAGCAATGACAATGAGCAGGAGCTGATTGGCGGCGTGTTGGTAGATCGGCAGGTCCAGGCAACCGACGCTGATGGCAACCTGTTGTTTGTCACAGATGAGGCCGGTAATCTGGTGCTGGATGATGCAGGAAATCCGATTCCATTACTGGTGCCGGTTCAGGTTACACCCGCAATGCGGCCAGGCAGTGCATTGGCCAGCAACCGGTTTTTCAGCCGATTTATGTCCGGGGCGTCGCATCAGGGATATTTATCTGCTGCCGAACTAAAGCTGCTGGCAGACTGGCTGGATATTGGTGCGCAGTATTATAACTCGCCGTTTGCGATACCGGAGCAGTAGATGATCCGATGGTTACTGCTATACCTTACTTTAGCGACAGGCAGCCTGCTGGCTGAACCAATAACGGCAACAGTAACCGGCGACTTTGTTAATCTGCATGCGGGTGCTGGCCGTGGTTATCCGATAGTGCAGGTGGCGATAAAAGGTGAACAATTAACCTTATTACACCGGCGTACAGACTGGGTGCAGGTGGTGTTTAAGCAGCAGCATTACTGGCTGTCGCGGGCAGATTTAACACAGCTGCTGACAGCAGAGCAGCAACTGATTAGCGTGTCCGATGACCGGCTTAGTGCATTTGAACAGCGTAGCTGGGAAGCCGCATTATTATTTGGCGATTTCAACGGCAGCAGTTTGTATCAACTGTCGTTAGTGTATGTTGTCAGCCCCTATATACAAACTGAGCTGGCTATCGGCCAGGCAAACGGTGAGCAAGCCGACAATTTATCCGCTGAACTGAGCCTTTATCTTAGCCCTCTGCCGCACTGGCGCTTGTCGCCGTATTTTGGCATTGGTGGTGGAATGTTGCGCACCACACCCCGAACAGTTTTGGTGCAAACGCCCGATCGTAACAACAGCCTGGTCAGCATGGAAATGGGCCTGCGCTATTATCTTAGCCGTAACGTGATTGGCCGGGCCGGATACCGGCGCAGTGTTATCGTTACCGACCGCAATGACAACGAAGAGATTGATACATGGAAACTTGGCTTCAGCGTATTTTTTTAATTCTGAGTTTGCATTCTGTTGCTGTGCTGGCTCAGCAGGTTGAACCGGACATTCCACGCACAGTGGTTAGTGAACAAGTGCTCGACAGTGAAAACTGGCTGTTCGGTGGTCGCGCCGGCGTACTGAGTATTGAAGATTTCGGCAGCAGTGCGCTGGTCGCGCTGCAATTGAGCTATCACATTAACGAGGACTTTTATCTCAGTGTTGAATACGCCATTGCCAAAGCCGGCCGCACCTCATTTGAAGAGTTAAGTGGTGCAGCGCCGTTGCTCACAGAGAGTGAGCGTGAATGGCGCTACTATGGCGGGCACCTTGGCTATATGGTGTTGCCCGGCGAGGTTTTTTTAAGCCGCGACTATGCACTAAACAGCGGCCTGTCGGTATTTATCGGTGGCGGTAATGTCGACTTTGCCGGTGATAAAGTGTTTGCGCTGCAATTGGGTAGTCAGTTCCGCTTATATGCCACAGATTGGTTGGCACTGGAGCTGACGTTTAGTGATTATATCTATGAGACGACGATACTGGCACGCAGTAAAAATACTCACAACCTCAGTCTGGCACTGGGTGTTGCAGTGTACTTTTAACGTCCGGAACAGGAGAGCGAATGAAATACAGCATATTAACTTTTTTGCTGGCGGTATTTAGTCAGACGATAGTGGCTGAACAAGCGCCAGATTTTACGCTAAAAGCCCTTGATGGTAATAACCTGCGCCTGGCTGAACAGCGTGGCGATATTATGCTGATTAACTTCTGGGCCAGTTGGTGTGGCCCCTGCATTCAGGAAATGCCGCAGTTAGACAAACTGGCACAGAAATATCAGCCGCTGGGCGTGCAGGTATGGGGAGTCAATGTTGAGAATGACAGTTCAGCAGCGAAAGCGTATCTGAGTAAAGTGCAGGTAGCATTTCCCATTTTGTTTGATGTGGATAACAGTGCGTCGAAAGCGTATCAGGTCGAAGCAATGCCTACGACTGTGATTGTCGATAAAGATGGTGCTATACACAGTGTGCATCGGGGGTATAAGCCAGGTTATGAGAAAAAATATGATGCTGACATTAAGGCTTTACTACGTAACTAAGCGGCTAATGCCTGTGGTTGCGCTGTTACTGTTAACCGGCTGTAGTAGTGTGCAGCCATGGGTAAAGCCGTATGAGCGTGACAAACTGGCAGACCCAATTATGGCGTTTGGCCGTCACCCGGTGGCGCTGCAGCATGTCGCGCATGTGCGTGATTCGCGTGAAGCGGCTAAAGGCGCCAATGGCAGCGGAGGCGGCGGCTGTGGCTGCAATTAGAACGCTAGGTGCCACATTACTATTATTCTGTGCAGCAGTGCAGGCGGCTGTCTTGCCGCAGGACCGGGCAGATCTGATGTATCACTCCTATCAGGGTGGTGGCGTGTCCATCGATGGCCCGGCGGTAATGTTACGTAAGAAAGCCGGCCAGTCGGTTTCGCTGTCGGCCTATTATTACGTTGATACCGTGTCAGGCGCGTCGGTTGATGTACAGGCAACAGCATCGGCATATAGCGAAAAGCGGCAGGAAAAACGTCTGGGTATCGACTACCTGACTGGCAACAGCATTATCAGTGCCAACTACGCCCAAAGTGATGAGGATGATTACAACGCCAAATCAGTGAGCTTTGCTATCGCGCATGACACCTTTGGCGGCATGACGACGTTAAGTCTGGAAGCCGGTATTGGTGATGATGACGTCGGACGTAACGGCGATGACAGCTTTAGCGAAAATGTTAAACGCTATAACTATAAAGTTGGCTGGACCCAGGTGTTAACCGGCAGTTGGATCGCGGCGCTGAACATGCAAGTGGATATTGACCAGGGCTACCTGAATAATCCATATCGCACGGTGCGCTACCGAGATAGCAGTGAGCCACGTGGCTACGGCTATCAGGCTGAAGTGTATCCAGATACCCGTAATGCGATGGCGGTATCGCTGGTCAATAAAGTGTATCTGCCCTATCGGGCAGCGGTGAGCTTTAACCTGCGGCACTATCAGGACAGCTGGGATATTCGTGCCTTCGACGCCGAAGTGGAATACATCCATCCGCTAACTCAGCACTGGACGCTGGAAGCTAAGCTGCGTTGGTACAGCCAGGGGCAGGCAGGCTTCTACCGGGATTTGTTTGATTTTGCCAGCCAGCAAAATTTTATGGCCCGGGACAAAGAGCTAAGTGAGTTTAACAACCTGACATTAGGATTAGGCGCCAGCTATCAGCTGCCAGCGTGGACATTCTGGCAAGCCACACGGCCAGAGTTAACCCTGCAGTGGGACCATATTCGTTTTAACTATAAAAACTTTCGTAATGTCACGGTAACCGATAGCACAGTTGGCCTGGAGCCGCTGTATCGGTTAGATGCCAACGTGATACGGGCCTTTTTCAGCCTTTACTTTTAGCAGGACTTTATGATGAGAACGCTAGTGTTAACCGGATTGTTATGGCTGAGTTTGTTTGCCAACGCACAAACGGCGCCGGCCAGCGAGCAGCTGGAACAACTAAAACAACAGGTTATTCAGTTAAACCGGGAATTATTTTTACTGGAGGAAGAACTGTTGTTTCCGCCGGAAACCCAGCTGGCCGTGTTTTTATCTGCCGACAGCGGCCAGTTTTTTCAGCTCGACAGTGTAGAGTTGCTGTTAAATGACAAACCGGTTGGTGCACATTTGTATACGGCGCAGCAATGGGATGCACTGAAACGCGGCGCAATCCAGCCGGTGTTCAAAGGCAATGTCAAAGCTGGTGAACATAACCTGACGGCGGTTTTTGTTGGCAAAGGCCCCGATAATCGCGATTACCGCCGTGCCGTCAGCTACCGTTTTGCTAAAGCCGATAGCGCGGTGTTGCTGGAGTTGCAGATCAACGATCGAAGCAGTGACTATCAACCAGACTTTGTTGTACAGCCATGGTCGAACGACTAAGTTGCGCGGTGTGGTCCGCACTACTGCTGTCACTGCCGGCTGCGGCGGCGTCAGTGCAGGCGACCCTCAGCGAGAAGCATTACCGCCAGGCGGCCTGGTCATTTTATTTGCAGCAGCCAGCCCAGGCGCTTGAAGCCTTGCAGCTTGCACCGGCGCATGATGCCCGTACACAGTTGCTGGAAGCCGGCTTATATCTGCAACTGGACATGCCACAACATGCGGTTGCCGTTCTGGAGCAATTGCTGGCAGCAAGTAGTGATAATCCAGGGGCCTTGCCGCAGGCTCTGCGTAATGTGGCCTTGTTGCAATTTGCCCGTTATCAGTTGGAGTCTGGCAATAAAGCGGCTGCGAAGCACTATTTGGCACAGGTCAGTGTTGCGGCGGATAACAGCTGGCTTGGCCAACAGCAGTTGCTAAGCCAGCTGGTGCAGTGGCCAGATATCTCGATCCCTTCTGTGCCTGAGTTTTCCCGTTTGGCCAAGCAGGCTGAAATGCCTTATATCATTAGTAATCAAGCGCTGGTGCTGGCGCAAACTCAACAAAGTGATACTGCGCTTAGCTGGCTTAAACAACTGCAAATTCAGCTGAAGGAGCCAGAGCAACAAGGTTTCTGGCAATTGCTTTTTAGTGGGCAGTGGCGTTTGTTGTCGCGCCCTGAAGGCTTTGTTTATCCGCAACAAGAGCGGGAAGCGCTGGTTGATTATATCGCCCTGACACAAGCCCAATTGCATATTGACCGGCAGGAGTTTGCAGCGGCTGACGCTATTTTACGCAGCTTTGGTGCTGACAGTGCGTTAACGGCCAATGCCTTGCAGCTGTACAGTCATATTTTGACTGAGCAACGCCATATTCCTACCTTGCTGGCGGTATTGCAGCAACAAATTAAACTGCAACCCTTTAGCCTTACCGCCTGGCAGGCAGCAACCAGAATCGGGGAGCAGCTGGAAAGGGCGCAGCAATCAAAAGACGCGTTAGCGGCGTACCACTGGGCAGAGCAATATTATCAGCAACAAAGCCGGTTGATACAGCAGCAGGCACGGCCTTTACAGGCCAGCCAGTTAGCGCAGGGGTTGTCGCAGTGGCAGGCGTTGCAACTGAGCAGTGATAATAGCCTGTTCCGGCTGCAACAGGATTTGTTAGCACTGCAACAGCAATTAGCTGAAGCGCCGCAGCGTCAACAGCGGTTGGCACAATTACAACAGGTAACCGACGTCAAACTGCAACAGCAACAACAACTGCTGAGCAGTCAGTTACCGCGCCTCAACGCGCGTAAGCAAGCACTGCTGCAACAGTTTAGCCAGATACAGCAGCACATCCGTGAAGCAGAACAACAGCCAATGGCTATAACGTTGTGGCAAGGAACACCGCACCAACAGCAACGTAGGCTGGAAAGTGCACAACAACGGGTATTCGTGCTGCAACAGCATGGTCAGGTAACCACAGCATATCAACAACGGTTGAAGCGGCTGCAGGGGCTGTTGCTGTGGCAATTCAGTGAGAGTGCACCGCAACGGCGCTGGCAGAGAAAACAGCAATTGCAACAGGTAACAGATGCTCTGACCGCGTTGCAGCAGCAATTAACCGCTTTGGAACAACAGGGCGATAAAACCCCGCGCCTGGCGCAGGTGCAGCAGCGCTTAATGCAGCTGAGTACACAACAGCAGCAGTTAAATTTGGCGCTGTTAAGCAAACAGCAGCAACTGCTGGCCGCGCTGAACCAACAGTTACAACAACGCCTGCAACAGCAGCTTGCAACGCTGACAGAATTACAGCGACACAATAAAGAATCGATGGCGCGCGTGATGGAGCGGGTGCTATTGATGGCAGATACACAACAAGCAGGGGCGTCGTTATGATGCCGCTGGCAACAACACAGTTTAACCACCGGTTAAACTTCGTCTCGTTGCTGCTGTGTACCGGCATAATAATGGGCTGCAGTTCGACACCGACCGAAAAAAAACGCTTGCAGCTGGCAGATCTGCCGCCGTTTGACCGCAGCATTCTGCTTGCCGCACCGGCCGTTAGCGAACAACAACTGAATTCGATATATCAGCAGATCCTCGATTTACAGCCGGCAGCGCAAACCCGGCAAAGAATTCTTTACCGCTTGTCACAAATGCATACCAACCAGCTGGAACGGCAGGAGTTGCCTGCCGCGCAGGAGCAAGCCGCGCTACAGCAACTGGTGCAGCGTTATCAGCAATTGCTGCATGAGTATCCGGATGATCCGAACAATGAATTAATCCGCTATCAGCTGGCGCGCAGTTACGATCTGCTTGGTCGTCAGCAAGACTGTCTGCAGCAGTTAGAACTGCTACTGCAGCAGTATCCTGATTCGGAGTTTGGCAGCGAGGTGTGGTTTCGTAAGGCCGATATTCACTACAGCCGCAGCGAATATCCACAGGCGTTAACGGCGTATCTGGCCGTGCTGCAAGGCACTGATGCAGCATTGAAGCAGCATGCCCGTTATATGGCTGGCTGGAGCTACTTTAAACAACAGCAATTCGAGCAAGCGGATGAACTGTTTGTAAAGGTCTTGGATGACAGTTACAGCGAACTACTTACTCCCGAGCCGCAGCACAGTGAACAAAGTCTACGCGACGAGGTGCTGCGTACGTTAAGTTTATCACTGAGTTATCAGCAGCAGGGGCACAGTCTGCAGGCGTTGCTGCAACGCGTGGCCTATCGCAGCGGTGAGCGGCCGTTGCTGATGGTATCTCAGATGTATCAGGCGTTGGCTGGCTTTCTGGCAGAGAAAGATTTACACGCCGCCAGTTTGCAAACTTATAGCCTGTTTGTCACTGAGTACCCACATAGCGTTATTGCCGCCCGGTTTCAGTTACAGCTTATTCAACATTATTTGGCAGACGCGGACGCAGCCCAGGCATTAAATGCCCAACAGCAGTATATTCAGTTGTTTGCGCCAGGTGCGGCATTCTGGCAGCGCGCAACTGCGGACGAGCTAATCGAAGTGAGTGCCTACTTGCTGCAGTATCTGGATTATTTCGCCCGGGCGCAGTATGCCACTGCACTTGAGTTGCAAGGCAACGCCCGGGTCAGCGCATTTGCCGCTGCAGTGCCACTGTGGCAGAAAATGCTGACGATACTTAGCGAACCGGTATTGCAATCCCATCAACTGGCAGCAAGCTATGTGGCTGCAGATATACGATATTTGCTGGCGGAATCTTATGCCGGAGCACTGCAGAAAGACGCAGCACTGGCACTGTACACTGAACTGGGATCGCATGATGCGCCCTTCACGGGCAGTTTGTTCAGTGCACAGGACGCGGCATACAAAGCATTGGTGCTTAGCAGCGAACTGGTAAGCACTAATCCGGCGCATGCACAGCGGCACTGGCAGCTGCAGACGGACTTTGTGCGAACGCACAGTGCGCATCCAGCTGCACAGCAGGTGGCATTACAACAGCTGCAGCAGCGTTATACCGAGCAGGATTATTATGCTGTGCTACAACACAGCACGGTGGTGATCAGTTGGCCACATCCGGCAAAGAGTCAGCCAGATTTGGTGCAGGAAGCGCAGTTCTTGCATAGTCAAAGTGAACTGGCACTGCGCCAGTATGCGGCGGCAGAGCAGAGCATTACGGCGCTGCTAGCGCAAAACCTTAATGCACAACGGCGCCAGGTACTGACAGAACAGTTAGCGTCGAGTATTTATCAGCAGGCACAGCAAACCGATGCATCGCTGACCGCGGTGCAGGATCATTTGCAGCGTCTGTTGACGATATTGCCGGATTCAGCCTATCACGAGGCCGCCGCCTATCAGCAAATCAGCTTGCTGCATGATGCCGCAGCGCATCTTGACGTTATTCCGCTGCTCAACCGCTTTATTCAGCAGTATCCGCACGGTGAACGCGCCGCGGCGGCAAAAGCGTTGTTACTTGACAGCTATGAACAAGCCGGGCAGTGGGACAAAGCCGCTGCAGCCTTAACGCAGCTGGCAGCTGCCGGCAGTGATGCAGAGCAGCAGCGGGAGGCGTTGTATCTGGCTGCACAGTACTATCAGCGGAGTGGGGACAATACCGCGGCACTGGAAACCTGGCGTAATTATGCGCATCGCTATACCCAGCCGCATAGCCTGGCACAGGAAGCCCGGTTTCAGTTAGTGCAGTTATATGGTGCGGCACAGGATGTGTACCGGCAAAACTACTGGCGCGATAAAATAGCGCATTTTGAACAACAGTTTGCTTTGCAGGGCAATACGCGGACACAACAACTGGCGGCACAAGCTCTGCTGCAATTGGGGCAGCATGAAAGCGCTCAGTTTATGCAGGTGCGGCTGGGGCATCCGTTAAAACAAAGTTTACAGAAAAAGCGCCAGCATATGGCGGCCGCGATCACGCATTATGAGCAAAGCATGCAATATGGTGTGGCAGAGCTGCTTAGTGAGGCACAGTATAATGTGGCAGAGTTGTATCAACAGATGGCCAAGGCGTTACTCGACTCAGACCGGCCCAAAGGTCTGGATGAGCTGGCATTAGAAGAGTATGAGCTGTTATTGCAGGAGCAAGCCTACCCGTTTGAAGAGCAAGCCATAGCGATTTACCAGCAAAATACCCGCTTGAGCCAACAGCAAATATGGGACCACTGGGTTCAGCAGAGTTTTAAACGGCTGGCGGCGTTGCTACCGGCAAAATTTGACAAAACAGAAGCCTATACCGGAGTCGCCAGTGACGCAAACTAAAGCAGGAATTCGCTCAGGTTCGCTCTGGCAGAGCGCTGTTGTGGCGCCGGGTTACGGTTTGCTGGTGCTGTGCCTGACAGCGTGCAGCCAGCAACCTGCGCTACAGGCCACTGCTAAACCTATTGCCGGTGCCGAGCCGATAACGCCTGCGGTGTTATTAACCGAAGTACAGCAGCAACAATTTGATTTAGCTAAACAACAGTTAGGGGCCGGTGATGCAATGGCGGCCAGGCAGCTATTAGTTCCTCTGAGGCAGGAATTGCCAGGCGCGGCAGGCATTGGCTACAACCTGGCGGTAAGCCAATGGCAAACCGGCGATGTTGCCGGTGCTGAGCAAACATTAACACAAGTGGTCAGCGTGGCCGCGCATTACAGTGACGCCCATAATTTACTTGGTGTGCTGGCGCGGCAGCAGGGCAACTTTAATCAGGCCGAGCGGCATTTTCAACGCGCACTGCAAATGCAGGCTGACTACGCCATGGCGCATAAAAATCTGGCGTTTTTATACGAGCTTTATCTGGGGCGGCCGCTGCAAGCGCACTATCACTATAAGCAATACTTTGCGTTAACGGCAGATGAGCAAACCAAGGTCTGGCTGGCGCTGCTGGAGCAGCAGCTGACTCAGGAGCAAAACAATGATTAACATAACAAACATTAGTTTGTCTTCACTATTGCTGCTGGCTTGCGTGAGTGCTGTGGCGCAGCAGCAACCGCAACCGCAGCCGTCGGCAACTGTGCAGTTGGAGACCACTATCAGTGGGAATCAGGAACAGCCAAAAACCATTTATATACTGCCATGGCAAAGCCCGGTGAGTCTGATCCGCATTCCGGGGCAGCCTTTACAGGCGGAGCGGGCCAGTCTTTCACCATTAGATCGGCAGCAATTTCTGCGTTTTGTTGCGTTGCAGCAAAGCAATAAATCTTTACCCATCTCCCAACCAGTTAACTGATAGAAGTAATAAGAGGATGTTTTTAATGGATTTTTTAAACAGCGTAGTACGGTTTTTACAAGAAGGCGGTGTGTTTATTTATCCCATTGCTTTTATTCTGGTGCTTGGCATTGTGATAGCCGTTGAACGGTGGTGGTTTTTGCGCTCCGTATATGGCGTTAATCAGCGGGCGATGACACAGGTGCAGTCTGCTGTGTCGCAGGCCGACACCAGCCGTATTTTGCAGCTGGCAGCTAGCAGCAGTGCGCCGTTACTGGCCATGCTCGCCAGCGGTGTGAACCGGCTAAGATCATCTTCCCGGCGCGAAGATATGGAGTATGCGATGGAAGAGGTGGTACTGGAATATAGCCTGCGCCTGCAAAAACGCACACCGTTTCTGGCTACGCTGGCAAACGTTGCCACCCTGCTGGGCTTGTTGGGTACGATCATGGGCCTGATAGCAGCGTTTTCAGCCGTAGCAAATGCCGATCCGTCGGAAAAAGCCAGTTTATTATCATCCAGTATTTCAGTGGCAATGAACACAACAGCCTTTGGTCTGATTACCGCTATTCCATTAGTGTTTGTCCATGCGTTATTACAGGGCAAAACCGCCAGTATTATTGATACGATGGAAATGGTCGGCATTAAGCTGATGAACAGTATTGCCAAACAAACAGATGGTGAAGCGGATGCTAAAGAGGCGTAAAGCACAACTTACTGACGCCGAGCTCGATATCACCTCTTTTATGAATCTGATGATCGTGCTGGTGCCGGTATTACTGCTCAGTTTAGTGTTTGCGCAGATCCGCGTGCTGAATATTCAGCTGCCGCCATTGAGTGAACAGCAGTTGCAGCAGGAGCAGGAACAACCGCAGCAGTTGGAGTTGGAGATCCACACCGATCGGCTGCGGTTAAATTATCCGGCAGGGGAGCCGCTGCGCGTATTTGAACTTACGGAGCAAGGCGCGCTGGATTTTGTGGCGTTAAGCCTGTATCTGCAAGATCTTAAGCTGACATTTCAGCAACAACAAATCGAGAAACAAGATATTACTATTCTGGCACCGGATGATCTGGATTATCAGACATTGGTAACAGCAATGGACACCGTACGGTCATTCAAAGCCGTCGTAGCTGCCCAACTGGTAGATGCTGAGTTATTCCCGCAGATTGCCCTGGGCGAATTGCCAGCACAGCAGGTGACAGAATGAAAATGTCATTTCGTGCAAAACGTCTGGAACGGCAGAATCAACGCCTGGCCCAGGCTGGCAAACTGAACCTGGTGGCGTTGATGGATATATTTACCATTCTGGTGTTTTTTTTAATGGTAAATCAGTCTGAAGTGAAGGTACTGCAAAGCAATAAGGACATCAGCCTGCCGCGTTCGCTGTCTGAGCAGCTACCGACTGAAAAGGTTATGCTGACCATTACGGCCAGTGGTGTTTTGGTGCAGGGTAAGCCGGTATGGCAGGGCGACTGGCAACAAAGCAGCGACACCTGGTTGCCCCAACTGACACAGGCGTTGACGCAAGAGCTGACGTATCTGGCCAGTCGGGCGGGGCCTTTGCCTGAAGAACAACAACAGCAGGGGCGGGCACTGACGATTCTGGGGGATGCAGCAACACCCTATGCCCTGCTACGCCGGTTGATGGCAATTTGCGCAGCAACCGAATACCGCGATTTGTCGCTGGCGGTGGAAACCATGCCGCAGGCAGCAACGCCGGAGGCATTATGACAGCACTAAGTATGCAAAGTGCATTTCATACTGACAGCTGGCAATTCGAAGACAAGCGTTTCTATCGCCTGTTGTGGCTTGGTGTTGCATTGTGGCTTGTTGTTGCAGTAATGGTGCCGATGTTAAAGGTCCCCATGCCCAGCCGGGAAGTGCAGGAGCAATTACCGCCGCAATTGGCAAGGGTAATGCTGGAGCAGAGAAAAGCCCCCCCGCCTCCGGAGCCGGTACCTGAGCCAATTATTGAGCCGGTTAAGCCGCCGCCGGTTGCTGAACCTGAGCCGGTAGCCGCGGTAGCCGAACCGGTAAAACCTGATCCGCAGCGGGCGCGTGAACAAGCACAACAAGCCGGTCTGATGGCGATGCGCGATGATTTGGCTGAGTTGCGGCAAAGTTTTCAGCTGAATAATACCGCGCCAAAAGTGAAAAGCAGTGGTGAGCAGCAGGCAACGCAAGTAGAGCGCAAGGTACTGCGTAATGAGGCAGCAAAAACCTTTGCCAGTGCAGAGGCAGCGGCTGTAGCCGGTGACGTTAAGCGTTCAGTGCTGGCCGACAGTGCAACCACAGTATTAGCCGAAGCCGAACTAAAAGGCTTATCAGTAAGCGGGCGGCCAGAAAAAACAGCGCGCAACGACAACGGCGGCAGTGCGGTGCCGGGGCGGTCAGAAGCTGAGATCCGCCGTGTGCTGGAAGCCAATAAAAGCAGCCTGTATACCTTATATAGCCGGGCGTTACGCAGTAATCCGCTGTTAAAAGGTAAGGTGGTATTTGAGCTGGTGATACGGCCGGATGGCAGTCTGGCTGAAGTGAATATCGTACGCAGTGAGTTGAACGACAGCAAACTCGAACGCCAGTTAACACTGCGGTTGCGGTCAGTCAACTTCGGTGCGGAGGCAGCCGCCTCAACCCGTTCGCAGTGGACGGTAGAATTTTTACCAGGCTGACAGTAAGCCGGAGGTGAGACAGATGCATTATTTTTTCTATGTCAGGATGCTGGCGCTCAGTAGCTTGCTACTGGGTGGAGCGGTGCAGGCCGGTTCGTTGGAGCAGGCCAAGCGGCTGCACGACCGTATTGCCGGCGTACCAGCCGATGCCGCCACGTTAAACCAGATGCGGACGTTGATTGACGCCGGCAATGCAGTGGCGGCAGCAGAGTTAGCGATGCAGCACCCGGATTTTTACCGTACGACGTTAAAATTATTTGCCTCTGCGGCAACGAACCGTGATCAGGATGTGTTTGAACCGCTGAACGATTTCAGTGCGACGGTAATTGGCCTGGTGCGCGATGAGATAGATTTTCGCCAGCTACTGCAAACCGACGTGTTATATGTCGGTGCCGACAGTCTAGGGCTGCCGCCGTACCAGAGTGACAGTAATCAGCATTATCTGGCGTTGGAACAGCAGGCGGTTGATCTGGCACGGTACCTTGAACCCAGGGCACAAACCAGCCTGAACGGCATTCCTGCGTCTGCAGCTGCAGGGGTCATGACCAGCCGCGCAGCAGCAAAGGCATTCTTTTATCTTGGCACCAATCGTGCGATGTTTCGATTTACACTAATGAACCAGTTGTGTACTGATCTGGAGCCATTGCAGGATATTAGCCGGCCAACCGGCCGCATCAGACAGGATGTCAGCCGCAGCCCCGGCGGCGATAGCCGCATATTTAATAACCGCTGTGTAGGCTGCCATGCCGGCATGGACCCAATGGCACAGGCATTTGCCTACTACGACTACCAGTTCACTGATGAAGATGGCAGTAATGGCCGTATTTTTTATCAGCAAAGCGGAACACAAAATACGACGACGCATAGCCGGGTCCAACCCAAGTACCATATCAACGCCGGCAGTTTTCCCTATGGATTTCGCACACCAGATGACAGCTGGATCAATTACTGGCGTGAAGGGCAAAATCAGGCGTTGGGCTGGGACAACAGCCTGCCGGGTGAAGGCAGCGGCGCCAAAAGTCTGGGAGAGGAGCTGGCCAACAGCACTGCCTTTGCTCAGTGTCAGGTGAAAAAAGTGTTTCGCGCGGTCTGCTTACGCGAACCCGAAAGCCTGACGGATGTCACAACTTTGCACACTATTACCGACAGTTTTCGCGCCGGTGGTTATCGGTTAAAGCAGGTGTTTGCCGACACTGCAACCTACTGCATGGGAGACTGACCGATGAAATTATTATTGTTACCACTGGTGCTGTTATGTCTGCAATTGACCGGTTGCGGTGGTGCTGAGGTAGAGCAAAATCCGCCGCCGCCGGTTGGGAGTGACAACACCAACTATACCGGCCCGGCGCCTCAAACTGACGATATTCAGCTATTTAAGTTGACCTTATGGGACAATATTGCCAGTAAAAACCGCTGTGGAGCCTGCCATGTGCAAGCGAATACTGCGCCAATGTTTGCCCGTAATGACGATATTAATCTGGCCTATGCCGCGGTAAATCCGCTGGTTAACCTGGCCGATCCGGAGCAATCGGTGCTGGTGAGCAAAATAGCCGGCGGCCACAATTGCTGGCTGGCCAGTGACACCGCCTGTGCGGATACATTGACACAGTGGATCCGTAATTGGGCCAATAGCACCGATACCGAAAGTGCTACCGTAACACTAATCGCACCGCCGGTTCGCCAGCCTGGTGCCAGTAAAGCACTACCAGACTCTGCGGCGCTATTCAGTAACAGTGTTTATCCTTTGCTGCGCCAATACTGTGTTAATTGCCATGCGCCAAATGCCGCTGTGCCACAGTCACCATTTTTTGCTGATAGTGACGTATCAGCGGCTTATGAAGCCAGTCGCAAGCTGATCAACCTGGATCAACCTGAATTATCGCGCTTTGTGGCCCGGCTGGGCGGCGAGTTCCACAATTGCTGGTCAAATTGCGACAGTGATGCGCTGACAATGCTCAACGCTATCCGGCAGATTGCCGACAATGTGGAACTGACTGAGCTGAACCCGGCACTGGTGCCCTCCAAAGCGCTGCGGCTGGACGATGGTGTAGTAGCGTCCAGTGGCGGCCGGTTTGAGGCCAGTCAAATTGCGTTTTATCAGTTTAAAACCGGCAATGGTGTTATTGCTTATGACACTTCAGGGGTCGAGCCGGCGGCCAATTTAAGTTTGCAGGGTAATATCAACTGGGTAACAGGTTGGGGCATTCAGATTAACAGTGGCCGCGGTCAGGCCAGTACGCAAAACAGTGCCAAGTTAGCGCAATTAATTTCCGCGACCGGTGAAATGACGATTGAGGCCTGGGTGGTGCCGGCAAACGTGGTGCAAGAAGGGCCTGCCGCTATTGTAAGTTATGCCGGCAGCACGACAGAGCGCAACTTTACGCTTGGTCAAAGCCAATATAATTACGATTTTTTACTGCGTAACGCCAGTGCTGATTTTGCCGGTATGCCGGCGCTGAGCACGCCGGATGCAGCCGAGGTATTGCAGGCTACATTGCAGCATGTTGTTCTAACGCAGGATCCGGTGAATGGCCGGCGGATATATGTTAACGGGCTGGATACCGGCGTCGCCGAGCCCGCCCAGCCGATCCGTAATTGGGATAGCAGCTATGCGTTAATTGTTGGCAATGAAGCAAATGGTAACCGACAGTGGCAGGGAACTATGCGGATGTTGGCTATTCATAATAAAGCGTTAACCGCGGCGCAAATACAACAGAATTACGATGTGGGGGTCGGGCAGAAGTTTTACCTGTTATTTGGTATCGGTGAGCTGATTGACCTGCCAGCCAGTTATATCGTGTTTGAGGTAGCGCAGTTTGATAATTATGCTTACCTGTTCAACTCGCCTTATCTGGTTAACCTTGATGGTCTTAGCTTGCCGCAGGCACTGACGATATCGGATATGGCACTGGGCATTAATGGCAAAGAAGCCCTTACCGGCCAGGCCTGGTTGAAGCAAACGTTTAATTTGGCGGCGGGCACCGCACTGGCTGACGGTGCTGCGTTGTCGCAACAAGGTACCATTATTGCCAGCGAACGGGGCGCTGCAAGTGACGAGTTCTTTCTATCCTTTGGCCGTATTGGCGGGCATGAAAATGTTCGGATCGGCATTAGCGTACCGGTTCAGCAAATTCTACCGGCTGCCGGGCAGAGCAGTGCAATAGGCTTGCGTACCTTTGCTGAGATCCATGCCAGCATGAGTGCGCTGACTGGCGTTGCGCAGCAGCAGGCAGCGGTGGCGGGCGTATATCAGACTATTGCGCGTCAGCTGCCGGGCGCAGATAGCATAGATACCTTTGTTTCGGCACAGCAAATGGCCATCACCCAACTGGGTATTGCTTACTGTAATGCTGCCATTGATGATAACAGTATCCGCCAGAGCTGGTTTGCCGGGGTCGATTTCTCCGCCAGCCCGGCAATAACCTACAGTGCACAAAACCGCCCTGAGTTTGTCCAGCCGCTGTTAGACCGGCTGATACCCTTATCCCCGCAAAGTTCGGCGGCGCGAGCGGATGTGGAAGCGGAGCTGAATGCGCTGATCACAAGGTTGAGTAATTGTGCCGGCAGCTGCAGCAATGATCGCAGCCGCACCATAGCAAAAGCAGCTTGTACAGCCGTCCTGGCCAGCGCAGAACTGCTGTTGCAGTAGGAGAGTTAGCATGAAAAAAACGCAAGCATTGCATCCGGACAGCCCGCTACTGCACAGCTGCCACAGTAAACCGGTCAGTCGTCGCGATTTTATCGCCTGTGGCTTAAGCTATGGCGCTGCGGTGCTGACAACCGGCTCAGTATTTGGCTTATTTGCCAACCCCAATCAGGCCAGAGCAGAGCTATCACCTGATCTGGAAGCGCTAAAACAGCTTTGCGGCATCAACGTGCAGGGCGCCGGTAAAATTCCGTTTATTTGTTTTGATTTAGCCGGTGGCGCTAACATTGCCGGTTCTAATGTGCTGGTAGGCGGTGCCGGTGGCCAGTTAGATTTTCTTTCTGTACAAGGCTATAGCAAGCTGGGCTTGCCGGCAGATATGGTGCCAAGCGCAGTCAATGCGGCGAACCCGGCGGCAGGTTTTGTCAATAATCAGCTGGGGCTGGCATTTCATAGCGACTCGCAAATGCTGGCAGGCATTCTGGAACGCACGACAATGGCTACGCAGGCTATGACCAATGGTGCGGTCCTGCCGTCTCGTTCAGAAAATGATACTGGTAATAATCCGCATAATCCTATGTATGCTATCGCCAAAGCAGGTGCCAGTGGCTCTTTAATGCCATTAGTTGGCTCACGCAATTCAGACTCTGGCGCCAACTCGATGACACCAATGGAGTTTTATGATGCTCAGCTGCGGCCAACTAAAATTGACCGCCCCAGTGATGTTACTGGCCTGGTCGATGTTGGTGATTTATTCGGCTTGTTAAACCAGAATGATGCGGTTGCGGTAATGGAGTCGGTGCAGCGCATTAGTGACAGTAAACTCGGCAGGGTGAACACCACTATCAGCCGCGATGCGGTGATAAAAGAACTGCTGCGGTGCGGTTATGTAAAAAGCGCTGATCTGGCTGATCGCTTTGGTAATCCTGCCACGTTAGATCCGGCCGCCGATGTGGACATTGTTGGTGCCGCCGGTATTTTCAGCGCGGCAGAATTTAATGCAGATGCTGAATTTCGCAAAACAGCCTCGGTGATGAAACTGGTCGTCAATGGCTTTGCCGGCGCTGGTTCTATTACGCTGGGCGGTTATGATTATCATACCGGCGAGCGTGGCACCGGCGAACTGCGTGATCTGCGCGCCGGCCGCTGTATTGGCGCTTGTCTGGAGTACGCGGCGAGGAAAAACCAGCCGTTGATGATCTATGTATACAGTGACGGTTCGGTAGCCAGTAATGGCCGGATTGATGATTCGGTATCGGGTAGGGGTAAAGGTGAATGGACCGGTGACAACTCGTCTACCGCAGCGTCTTTTATGCTGGTATACAGTCCGAACGGCCGGCCTGGTTTATTGGGGGGCACGGCAGCAGAGCAAGCCCGGCATCAACAAATTGGCTTTATGCGTGCTGATGCGTCGGTAGAAACCGGCTCATCCGTTGCAGCTAATAATGTTAATCTGCTGGTACAAACGGTATTGCTAAATTACCTGGCACTACACGGCGAGCAGGGCCAGCTAAGCACAGTGGCCCCATTTCATGGCTTGGGAAATGCCGCAAGCATTGACCGTTTAACTGCGTTTACGCCCATTATTTAACGGCACAATATTTTATCTGACAGCACAAAATTGCCGGTGGTAGAAACTTTTCTCTGCCACAGGCGGAGTATGGCTTTCGCGTATATAGTTTACTAGCCCTGCTAATTTATTGACGAGTGTCAGATGAACTACTTGTTACTGGCCATGTTATTTCTCAGTTTGAGTATGTCTTCGCACAGCTGTACTTTGAGAATGGGTATTGAGACCAGCTTTGCCCCTTACATCATGCAGCAGGGCGACAGCTGGCGCGGCCTAAATGTTGACCTGTTGCAACGATTGAGTCAGGAGGTCGGTTGTAAACTGGAGTTTATTCACAGCCCCTGGCTGCGGTCTCTCAAGCTTATCGAGCAGGGTGAACTGGATGTATTGAGCCATCTGAGTTACAACGATGAGCGCAGTGAGACATTTGCTTTTATCGGCCCACATCATATTGAAATTATTTATCTGGTGGGCCTGCCACAGGCATTTGCGGGGTTAACTGACGTCGCGCAGCTAAAACAGGCTGGCACTTTGGGTATTATCGCCCTGCTTAACGGCGCCTATTACGGCGATGCGCTGGATACTATTCTGAACGACGCGAAAAACCGTACCCACTTCGTCTTTATTCGTGGCAATGAAGATAAACAGGCCTTGCTGTTAAACGGCCGGGTACATGGCGTGCTGGAAGATATTGCGGCTTATCATTTTTGGAAAAAACATGCTGAATTGCCCACTGCAGATTATGTACCACTGTTTGAGATATATCAGAGTCCGGTCTATTTTGGTTTTAACCGTCATACGCTCAGTGCCCAGCAGCTGCAGCGACTGGCTGAAGCCTGGAGCAAATTGCATGCTGACGGCACCTTGGCAGAGATTGTTAATCGTTACCAGTTGCCTGATTACAAGCTGACCCTGCCTGAACCTGCGCCAGTGTTGCCTGTTTTACAGTAACGGGGACGGAGTCAGCGTTTCATAGTTACTGATCTGGTACTTCTGATAAATCGACGCCAGTTCTCCAGTTTGAAACAGTCGCTGCCAGGCATCAGCTAGCTGTTGCAGTTGCTCAGTGGTCAATGACACCTTACTGAACCCAAAATACACAGGGCTTTCATACACTTTTAATAAAGGCTGATAACGTTCTGCATCCGGATAGTGATGTTGCTGCCAGTACCGTAGCACACTGATATCCTCCAAAATGGCATTAACCCGGCCAGCGCGTAGTAACGCCAGCTTATCCTGGATGCTGCTGATATTAACCAGCTGTTGTTGTAACGCCGGGTGTTGACTCAGCTGTATAAACTTGTCGCCATAATAAGCCCCATGCAACGTAGCAATGCTGCCGAAATCGGTACCCTCAGTCAGCTGTTTCAGGCTGGTAGCGACCGGTAATTTATCCGGATCGCCTACCAGATAAATACTTTCGATATGATGCGGGCCGATAAAAGCAAACTGCGCTTTGCGTGCTTCGCTCACTGACAAGTGGCTTAATATTTCCAGCTCACCGTGTTCACTTAACTGTAAAGCACGTAACCACGGACTATGCACAAATTCCAGTGTGCAGTTTACTTCAGAGGCTAGTCGTTGCATCAGCTCGACACTCAGGCCACTCCACCGGTCATTTTGTTTTATCAGATGAGGAGGGAAGTCAGTCTCCGCTGACATGCGTAAAGTGCAGTGTTCGGCGTCATCCGCCCAGGCAAATAGACTGATGCCGCAGCAGATTAGCAGTGTTAACAGGCGCATAAGCTAGTAGGTTCCTTTACTACTTAAAATCTTTCATAACGAATTTACAACAATTAGCCCGACGCTGCACCGAATAATTTGTTACTTTACTGGCTCAGGCCGCTGGAAAAATGCATCTGCCGGTTGGCATCAATAAAAATAGCTTCATAGCCAACTATACCTTCAATCAGTGCCATACCATGTTGTAGCCCCAGTACAAATAGCGTGGTGGATAAAGCGTCAGTTTGTGTGGTATCCGCGCCCAGCACAGAAACACTGAGCAGGCCGCTGGCACTTTCACCTGTTTTAGGGTCCAGTATATGGTGATAACGTACGCCCTCTTCGATAAAGTAACGTTCGTAATCGCCGGATGTGCTGATCGCTGTATTTGCCAGTGGCAGTTGCGCCGCATATTTATCTTCCTGTCGCGGGTGCTTAATACCGACTAACCATTCTTTGCCTCGTTTATCACCGAGCAAACGGCTATCGCCACCCGCGGTTATTTGCGCATGTTTAATACCGTTCTTGGTCAGCAATGCTATTGCCCGCTCCACCGCGTAGCCTTTGGCAATGCCGCCCAAATCAATTTTCACCCCGGGTTGGCTATAACGCACCTTGTTATTTGGCAGTAATTCAATACTTTGATAGTTAACATACTGGCGAGCTTGCTGTAACTGGCTTGCGTCAGGTTTTTTCCGTGCGCGGTAATCGTAATAAAAGCCGACTGAGGCAAATGTAACGTCAAAGGCACCATTGCTTATTTGTGATATCCGTTTAGCCTGTTGCAGCAACTGATAAATTTCAGCTGATACCGTAACCGGAGCGGTTGCAGCTTGGCGATTTAATATACTTAACTCACTGCTGGCTATGTACGGGCTCATCAGCTGATTTATCCGTTCAAACTCCGCTTGTACGTCACTGATCAGCTGCGTCGCCTGAGCTGCATCTTCACTCCACAATTCAATATAAGCTTGTGTGCCGAGTGTTTGAAATGGCTGCCGGTGCCATTGCGCCGATGCCGGAAACATTAGCATGCTGGTGCTGAGCAATAGCAGGATCAAGCGGGGTATAGATAACAAAGGAGTTGCCATACGACTTTCATTTCGCCAAAGAATAATGTTAGCCATTGTTACAGAAATGTGTATGTTACTCAATATCTGTCGCACTGCCACTATTTGGCCATCTAAACGTTTAGATGTTGACATTGCCGGGTGATTATCGCAAAGTAGCAACTATGTCAGTGAAACAG
>JBFKFH010000019.1:0-23112 GCA_041618685.1 Rheinheimera sp. | reverse complement strand
GGGTGCGGGACGGGTTGGCATGCACCTGGCACCGAGGGCAGATGCGCATGACATGGGAGACTCACACCGTGCTGATACCTTCGGTTATTTAGTGCAACAGCTGGCAAAACGCGATATTGCGTTTATATGCGCCCGCGAAGCGCAGGCCGACGACAGCCTGGGACCGATGTTAAAACAGCAGTTTGGCGGAGTGTACATCAGCAATGAACAGTTCGATAAAGCATCAGCAAATAAAGCGCTTGCCGATGGTATTGCCGACGCAGTGGCGTTCGGTATTCCCTTTATCGCAAATCCTGATTTGGTGCACCGCTTTGCTGTTGACGCGCCGCTGAATACGCCACGGCCGGAGTTATTCTATGCCAGCGGAGCCGAAGGTTATACTGACTACCCGCGATTAGCTGAGTAAAACATCACCGATTGCAGATAAACCCCAGCGTCCTGAGCCGCTGGGGTTTAATTCTAATGACGTCTATGTGAGTTAGCCGCGATACGGGTTACTGCTTAGCCGGGTAAATTGCGCCAGTAATAGCACTGCCGCCACCACCGCATAGCTCCACAGCGTCAGTGCGCTCCAGAATGCCATGCTTCTGCCTAAAAATTGCCAGCTGGTATCGCCACAGCTACCAGTCGGTTCAAATACCGTGGGTAACCATTTATCCAGCGGCATCCACTGTGGAAACTCGGCAAACAAGGCGCAACTGAAGAAACCGCCTTCAGCCAGCAATTGTTCTATTTCCAGCAGTTCATTGGCTTGCTGAATACCAAATACAGCGGCGGCAAGCATCGCCGACAACGCGAAAATACGCAGTAAGGTTTGTTTAGGCGCAACTAAGCCAATAAGCCCTGCAAGTAAGATACCGGTAAAAGCGCTGCGAACATAAATGCATTTAATGCAGGGTTGCAGGTTGAGGCCATACTGAAAGTATAAAGCCGCACCCAGCAAGATCAGGCAGCTCAGTACTACCGCAGCCCAGCCCTGGCGCTGTAAAGATAAACGTTTGAATTTTTGCAGCATTTTACATCCTTCTGACGGGAATTTTTCCACAACTGGCAATAATCTACGGCATTTATGCATAATGTACAATCGGTCAGTCGATAGCGGCTATTTGCCGACAGTGACTTGTTAACTGTTGGCGCTCTGGTACAATCAGTGCAACTTTCTGAACAATAAGACGGACAGATCCGCATGACTAATCTGATTAAAGCGCAAAGCCCAGCCGGGTTTGCTGAAGAGTATATTGTTGACTCGATCTGGAACGGCAAGTTTGCGCCAGGCTCCATATTGCCTGCCGAGCGTGAGTTATCGGAACTGATAGGCGTAACACGTACGACATTGCGTGAAGTATTACAGCGTTTAGCCCGAGATGGCTGGTTGACAATTCAGCATGGTAAACCGACGAAAGTAAATAATTTCTGGGAAACGTCTGGCCTGAACATTCTGGAAACACTGGCGCGCTTAGATGAAGAGCGGATGCCAGAGCTGGTAGATGAATTATTATCTGCCCGTACTAATATCAGTGCTATTTATATTCGTGGTGCAATTAAAAATCATGCGCAGCAGGTGGTAGACATTTTTGCCGGCGCCGAAGCGCTCGATGATACGGCAGAGGCTTTTGCAGAGTTTGATTACAATCTGAATCATGAGCTGGCACTGCATTCGGCTAACCGTATTTATGTACTGATTTTAAATGGCTTTCGCGGTTTATATAATAAAATTGCCCGGTTTTATTTCTCACATCCTAAAGCCCGTGAGTTGGCGCGTAAGTACTATCACCAGATAAAACTGTATGCTGAAAACGGTAAATTTGATGAAGTGGTGATGGCTGTGCGTAAGTACGGTAAAGAAAGTGCATCAGTCTGGTCGGAACTTCGACCACAGATCCCCAAAGATCTGGTTGAATAAACTATCTCAAACAAACCGCCTTCGGGCGGTTTGTTGTTTCTGCAGCCGGCAATACGCTTGAGCTCTGCGACGATGGCAGTTATTATCTGCAGGAATATCATATTCTTTTTGGCTATAACGCCCGGAGCATTAATATGAACAGCCAGCCGCATTGTGAAATTTATCTGGATAACAACGCGACGACACCGGTATTGCCGGTCGCGGCAGAGGCTGCGATGCATATAATGCAACAGGGTTTTGGCAATCCGAGCAGCAGCCATGCTACCGGCATTAAGGCAAAAGCTGAGTTAGAAAGCACCCGCGCGTTGGCACGCAAACTTATTGGTGCCTCTACCGGCGATATCGTCTTTACCTCAGGTGCCACAGAAGGTATTCAGACATCGATCGTATCGGCGTTACTGGCTGCACGCGAACGTGGCCTGGGCGGGCCTGAAACCTTATTGCTATATGGTGCGACCGAGCACAAAGCCGTGCCGGAAAGCTTGAAACACTGGAATAAGGTATTGAACCTCAATGCCTGTGTTTGTGCTATTCCGGTAGACCAGCATGGTGTACTGGACAGCAGTTTTATTCGCGAAAAGCTGCCGCACACCGCCATGATTTGTACCATGGCAGCCAATAATGAAACGGGTGTGAAGCAGGACTTAACTGCGCTTGAGCAATTGATCCGTAGTGTAAACCCACAGGTATACTGGATGGTCGACTGCGTACAGGCGTTGGGGAAGATGGCATTAAATATCGCCGCGACCAGTATTGATTACGCACCCTTTAGTGGCCATAAGTTATACGCACCTAAGGGTGTCGGTTTTTTGTATGTGCGTCAGGGTACACCTTACCAGCCATTTATTGCCGGTGGTGGTCAGGAAAGCGGTCTGCGTTCGGGGACGGAAAATTTACCCGGTATTGCCGCGTTACATGCCATATTCTCTGAGCTGGATAAGTCGCAAGGCTCAGTTTTTCAGTCAGAAGAGGTATTGTGGCACTACCGGCAGGAGCTGATTAACGCTCTGAAGCACGTGTTTCCGGCGTTGGTGTTGAACAGTGATGCTCCCCATGTGGTGCCAACCACCATTAATTTCTCGGTACCTGGGTTTTATAGTAAAGAAATCATGGACCTGTTCGATGCCGCGGGTATTCGTGTCAGTTCCGGCTCGGCGTGTAGCTCAAAAGTTCCCAGTAGCTTTGTGCTCGATGCAATGGGATTAGATAGCTGGCGCTCACAGGGCGCAATCCGTCTGTCATTTGGGCCGGCGATGACAATCGCCGAATGCCAGCAGGCCTGTGCGGCGATTCGTGCGCTGGCCGAAGTCGTTTGCAAACATTGCCTGGTGCTAACCGACGCAACACCGACTTTAGAAATTCATGCCAAGGGGCTGTTGCAGTTAAAACATGAAGCATTATGCAGCTATGTGCTGATTTGTCCTGTAAGCCTTGATGCAGTGGTAATTGACCCGGTGATACCACTGGCCGGGCGCATAGCCAATATTATTCAGGGCCAGCGACTGCAATTAAAAGCGGTGCTTGATACACATTTACACCGCGATCATTTATCTGCCAGAGCGCAGCTGCTGGCTCTGCTTGCCAGTACGGATCTGAGCTCTCCTTGCGATGTGTTGGGCTGGCCACTGCAGACAGCGGTTATTCATTGCGGACACTATCGTTTAACTAAGTTGGCGACACCGGGCCATACACCTGAGGCTGTGAGTATTTTATTGCACGATCAGCAGCAGCTACGTGGGGTATTCGCTGGTGATGTGCTGCTGCCGGGCGGAGTAGGCCGCACCGATTTACCTGGCGGTGATATGCAAGCACTGGCGGCAAGTATTCGGCTATTGGCAAGTCAGATAGACGCCGCCACGACGATATTATCCAGCCATGATTATGCACAGCGCTTTTTCACCACGCTGGCATTGGCAAAGCAGGAACAGCCCCTGCTGCAGTCGCTGTTACAAGATGACACTAACAGCGATTGGCAACAGCAGCTGCAGCAGCAAGCAATTGCTTTGCAACAACATAACCAGTATCTGTGCGGGTTGGTAGAAGTAAGCCTGTCGGATGCGACCGACGTGATCACAGTGCAGCAGCTGGGTAGTTTTCTGCAACAAAACCCGGATCTGCTGATAGTGGACGTGCGTGAACCGCATGAACAAAGTGCCGGTGCACTGGCGCAATACCTGCCGGTGGCCTATCCGGTATCAGAAATTCCATTGTCGAAACTAGCCGACGCCTTGCTTAATCAGCGGTTACAGCCATCACAGCCATTGCTGCTGGTATGCCGGTCGGGTAATCGTAGCCTGGTGGCCTGTAAAGTACTGGGGAGAATGGGTTTTGCGCAGGTTTATAACTTAAAAGGTGGTACAGCCTTGCTGCGCTGAAAAAACAGTACCGGCACCTAGTGCCGGTACTGTTGATTAACGCTGGTACTGCCTTGTTGCTTAGTAGAAAAACTGTTGCAACGGGTTTAGCAGTCTGGTTAAGCCTTTCTTAAATTGTAACGGTGCACTCAGTACTGATAAACACAGGCAGTCTTCATCTGCCAGGGTGTGCGGGGTATGTGTATCGTCAGGTGAGTTAATTAGTAAGTCGCCGGCACCATACACGCCGTTTTCATCAGCTATTTTCCCTGCCAGCACTAATGTCATTTCAAGCCCCAGGTGTGTGTGTAACGGTACTTCGGTATCTTTACTGATATAAAGCAACGATATGTGATAGTCGCTGCCTGCCGGCAGCTTTGTTGTCGCAATACCGCCAAGCTGCAGCCACTTGTTTTGTTTGGCTGCCAGACGTTGCAACGACCGGGGTAGCGTAAACTCCCGCTGTCCAATCATTATCGTCGAAGGGGTAATTTCGCGGCAAACCGGTTTGGCCTGTTGCGGCTGCGCAATGATGCCGGCCAGCATACTATCCCAGTCCGTATCACCGGTTTTCACATGCTGTTGTGCCAGCTGGCTTGCTAAATCCGTTGTAATATCATGGCTTAATTGCTGGCAGTGCGGGCACAAATCAAGATGCGCTGCTACAGCCAGCGCAACATCGGCATTTAAGGTTCCGTCGGCGAACTGCTCTAGCAAAGGCATGCCAGGGTGAAACTTAATTGTGTGCGCCATCTAATGCCTCTCTTAATCTTTCCAGTGCTAGGCGAATACGTGATTTTACTGTACCCAACGGAATTGCCAGTTCGGTAGACACTTCCTGATGGGTTTTTTCATGCAAGTAAACCTGCTCCATAACCTCGCGTTGTGCTGGTGGCAACTTGCCAAAATGAGGCGCCAGTTTGTCAGCGAGCAACTGAACATCCCACTGCAATGAAGCATCCTCTGCAAACGGTTCGGGGTATTCGCCGTCCAACCATAAGTCGTCAGCACTGATATCATCTTTACGGCTTTGTTTTTTTCGCAACATATCAAAGCGCACATTGCGCGCTATGGTAAAAATCCAGGTTGATGCGCAGCCCCGCGTTGCGTCAAATAATGCTGCTTTTTTCCAGACATTGAGCATTGTGTCCTGCACCATTTCCAGCGCTTGCTGCTCATTGCCAAACATCTTCATGCCAAAGGCTTTCAGCCTTGGAGCAAAATGGCTGAACAGCTCAGAATAGGCGCTTTGGTCGCGTTGCAACGCCACAAAGGTGAGCGCTTCTTCCCAGTTTTGATGACGGTTTTCCTGCCCGGTCATAGCAACTACTGTATCCGTATGAGAACCTTGGGCCCTATCATGCCTTGTTGCGTGGATTGACTTCAACATGTTTGAGGTTCCTGCCTGAGTCTTTCGCTGATAACACTAAGTGGTACTGGCTAATACGCGTACGCTCCGGGGATGGATTACATTATTCATTTCATAAAATAGAAAGGTATGTATTGAAAAATGTTATTTTCATCCTAAAAAAATACCGTATCATCGCCAACACTACTAACGGGAGACGGTTATGAAACAAATTCTTTTGATCAACAGTTCTATTAACGGTGACAAAGGTCATTCAGTTCAGCTTGCTCAGCAGTTTATTGCGCAATTGCCAAAAGGCAGTTTTACGCTGGATACTCTGGATTTACACGCGGCGCCGTTGTCACATCTTGAGATGAATGAAATTGCGGCCTGGATGACACCTGCTGAACAACGTAGCAGCGAGCAGCATGCTCTGGCTGCTATTTCTGACGACGTAATAGCACGGTTTAAAGCCGCAGACGTTATTGTACTAGGGGTGCCGATGTATAATTTTGGTATACCGTCACAGCTTAAAGCGCTGCTGGATCGCGTTGCCCGCGCCGGTGTCACGTTTAAATACACGGAGCAAGGCCCGGTGGGTTTACTGGAAGATAAACCTGTCGTAATTTTTGCTACCCGCGGTGGTATTTATCAGGGCACTGAACTGGATAGCCAAACGCCGTTCTTACAAACATTTTTTAACTTTGTCGGGCTAAAAGATGTGCATTTTGTTTATGCGGAAGGCCTGAACATGGGAGCCGACGCACAGCAGGCGGCACTTACCGCAGCGAGTGCCCGTTTGGCACAAATCAGCGCTAAAATTGCCGCCTAACTTCTCCACAGCTGTTTGAATACCTTGTGTTCACGCTGTTTTTTTGCCGGCTCACCTGGGCCGGCTTTTTTTCGCTTACAATTAATCTTATCCGCTGGTCTGTCAGCCGCATCTGTTGCCCTGATGGTTGCGTTCGCTGAGCAGGCTTTGTATAACACGCTATCTTTTACTGTTATAAGAACCCTGATATGACTAACAAGCGTTACCCTGTATTGGCGGCAGTGTTATGGAGTGTGCTGTTAAGCAGCCCATTACAGGCCAAAAAATCCGAGCCCCTTAGTTATCAGACCACCCCGGTAAGTGTTCCGGCTGTGTATCCGGCTGACAACAGCATTAAGTTAAGTCTGGAACAGATTATGGCTGATCCAGACTGGCTGGGACGTCAACCGGAGGCTGCACATTGGAGCTTTGACAGCCAGCAGGTGTATTACCAGCGTAAACGGGAGGGCAGTGAGCTACGTGATCTCGTCGCCCGGCCGTTGGCCGGCACAGACAATGGTACCGTTGTTGCGTTAGCACAGTTGCATCAGGTTGCTGAGAATGCAGTTTATAACCTGGATCGCAGTCTGCAGGCTTATGTGTTTGAAGGTAATGTTTTTGTGCGTAGCGTTAAGACCGGCGAGTTAACACAACTAACCCGGGATAATACAGCGCAAAGTAACCCCGCATTTTTGCTGGATGGCAGGCTGTCGTACCGTGAAGGTTGGAGTTGGTTTGCCCAGGATTTAAAAACCGGTCAACGTACTGAGCTGGTTAGTCTGAAAACAGAAGACGCACCCAAAACACCGGCGAAAGGCGCAGGCTACCTGGCCCAGGAGCAACACAAACTGATTCAGTTTGTTGCGTTGCAACAGAATAATGCCTTGCAGCGTCATGAAGCAAAACAACAATTGCAGCAGCAAAATGCCAGTATCGCCGCCAGTGCGTTTTATCTGGGTAAAGGCCAGCACGTGGTAGATGCCAGCTTGTCACCAAAAGCTGATTACCTGATAGTGTCGGTGCGTGCCGCGAGCAAGCGTAATGATAAAGATATTATGCCGAACTACGTTACCGGCAATGGCGATATCGCAGCTGAGCAGGTAAGGGCTCGTGTTAACGATGTCACGCCATTGCCGCAACGTATTTTGCTGTTGAACTTGCAGGATGGTAGCAGTACAGAGCTGAGCTACAGCAACCTGCCCGGTTACAATGAAGATGTATTGGCTGAAGTTAAAGCTGAAAACGCCAAAGCGCGCGGCGAAAAATACAAAAGTGAAAAAGTTATCCGGGATATTGGCCTGATGACCGACTGGTACTGGAGCCAGAGCGCGATGCGTTGGCACAACTCAGGCAATCAGGTCGCATTGATGTTAAAAGCATTGGATAACAAAGACCGCTGGATAGCTACTGTTGATTTGGCAAAGAAAACTCTGGTGCCACAGCACAGGCTGCATGACAACGCCTGGGTTAACTATGCTTTCAATGATTACGGCTGGTTAAACAACAGTGAAAGTTTGTACTATCTGTCAGAAGAAAGCGGCTATTCCCACCTGTATATTAAGCCATTAAATGCAAAGGCGAAGAAACTTACCAGTGGCAGTTTTGAGGTAAGTAATCCGGTACTGAGCCATGATGATGCTTTTATTTATTTTCAGGCTAACAAAACCCATCCGGGTAACTACGAAGTCTATCGCACAGTGCTAGCCAATGGGGCAGTGGAACAGCTGACAAAGCTGGGCGGCAGCACCAGCTTTACGCTATCACCGGATGAGAAAAAACTATTACTGCGGCATTCGACAAATCTGTTACCGGAAGAGTTGTATCTGGCCGATGCGAAGCCTTTTGCTGAGGTGAAACGCCTGACCGACACAGTTTCAGCAGCGTTTAAGCAGTTGCCTCTGGTGGCGCCACAGGTTGTGGCCGTGCCATCCAGCCACGGTGAGCAGCCTGTGTTTGCCAAGGTGTATTTACCGGCAGACTATGACAGCGGTGAAAAACGCCGGGCTGTGGTGTTTAACCATGGCGCAGGCTACTTACAAAACAGCGATCTGGGCTGGTCAGGTTATTTCCGCGAGTTTTTCTTCCACAACTTGCTGGTACAGCAGGGGTATGTGGTAATGGATATGGACTATCGTGCATCTAAGGGCTACGGGCGGGATTGGCGCACAGCAATCTATCGTCGCATGGGGACGCCGGAAATTGAAGATTTGGCCGATGGTGTTGACTGGCTGGTTAAGAATGCCAATGTTGATCGCCAGCGTATTGGTACCTATGGTGGCTCTTATGGTGGTTTTATGACCTTTATGGCGCTGTTTACCCAGCCAGAGCTGTTTCAGGCCGGCGCGGCACTGCGTCCGGTCAGTGATTGGGCGTATTACAACCATGCTTATACGTCGAACATTCTCAATACCCCTGCGATAGACCCCATTGCCTATCAGCGCAGCTCGCCCATTTATTTTACTCAGGGATTGCAAAAGCCATTGCTGATTAACGCACCGATGGTCGATGACAATGTATTTTTTCAGGATGTAGTGCGTTTGGTACAGCGTTTAATTGAACAAGAAAAGACAGATTTTGAAACGGCGATATATCCGGTGGAGCCGCATGGGTTTCGCCAGCCGAGCAGCTGGCTTGATGAATACCGGCGGATATATAAATTGTTTGAGCAAAACCTGTAACGGATAATACCGCGGCTGTAACACCGGCTCGCTCCCGTTGCAGCCGCGATAAAAAAACGACTTCGTGAAGTCGTTTTTTTTATGGCCGCAGATAAGTTGAGTTACTGTTTTTTCAGCAAATCGCGAATCTCAGTCAGTAGTTTTACATCTTCTGGTACGGTTGCCACTGCCGCAGGCTTTGCCTCTTCTTTTTTCTTCATCGAGTTCATGGCTTTAATGCCGGCAAATACGGCGATGGCGATAATAATAAAGTCGAGAATGGTTTGAATAAACATCCCATATTTAATCAGGACTTCAGCCTGTGTTTCGCTGGCTTGCTGTATGACAATAGCAAGGTCTTTGAAATTGACGCCGCCAAGCATAACGCCAATCGGTGGCATGATGACATCATTAACAAACGACGACACAATTTTGCCAAAGGCAGCGCCGATAATAATACCGACAGCCATGTCGACAACATTACCCCGCATGGCGAAGGTTTTAAATTCCTTAAACATACTCATTATTACACTCCTGTATTCTTATTTTTTAGCTTGCTACCCTGATACAAGCAGGCATGCAGCTTTAGCAACTATAGTCAGCTGTTGCGGGTTCGCCAACAAGAAGAAATAGCCATTGTTCAGTTAGGTCAGATAATGAGTAAACCTGCAGCGTTAACAAAGTCGGTATCAGCATGAAAACTCAACCGCTGACCGTTGTAAGGCTGATTTAGCTGCAGGCTGGCAGCGTGCAGCAGTAAGCGGGGCGCCGCGAGCCGTGCCGCGTCGTGGGCATAAAAGTTATCGCCCAGTATTGGATGACCCAAAGCCAGCATGTGCATACGTAGTTGATGCGAACGGCCGGTTACCGGCAGCAGTTCTACCAGTGCGCGATCAGGTAATTGTTGTAGCACTTTGAAGTGGGTAACCGCCGGCTTGCCGGTTTGATAACAGATCTTTTGTTTTGGCGGGTTGGCGCTGTCGGCAACAAGGGGTAAGTCGACGCAGCCTTCAGTCTGTTGCATAGTGCCTGACACGACAGCCAGATAACGTTTGCTAACTGTGCGGTCGGCAAATTGTTGTTTTAAAGCGCGCTCAGCGCTGCGGCGCAGCGCAATAACCACGACACCGGACGTGGCTAAATCCAGCCGGTGTACCAGCTGAGCTAAGGGGTACTGCTGTTGCACACGGCTTAGCAGGCAGTCGGCTAAATGTGGCCCGCGACCGGGGTTTGTTAGTAAGCCGCTGGGTTTATTTAATACGATTAAATCTTTGTCCTGATACAGCACATCAAGCCAGGGTTCGGTAGGCGGGCAATAAATAAAACGGTCTGTCATGCTGCGGCCGGTTTAGCGATTAAAGAGGTTAGCTTAGCCGAAATTCAGCAGCAGACGAAGACCTTTTACGGCATAATGACGGCCGTTTCAATTGCGGAGAGCATTATGACTGACGCTACTGCGGATCTGGCAATACTGCCAGCCACCAGCGAGCCATATCAGATAGTGTATGAAGATGACGTGCTATTGGTGGTAAATAAACCCGCTCAGTTACTGACTGTGCCTGGCCGGCATCCTGCGAATCAGGATTGTCTGATCCGCCGTGTACAGCGCGAGTTCCCGTTTGCAGAAGTGGTGCACAGGCTGGACTACGATACCTCAGGCCTGATTATATTGCCTCTGACAAAACGTGTTTTGTCAGATATCAGCAAGCAGTTTCAAGCCCGTACTATACAGAAGCATTATCTGGCAATCGTCGCCGGAAAACTTGCTAACGCCAAAGGCGTGATTGATTTACCCATTGCCGCCGATGCACAGAAGCGGCCGTTATATAAAGTATGCCGCCAAAGTGGCAAACCCTCAGTAACCCGCTATCAGTTGCAAAGCTACGATAGTGCGCGGGACCAAAGCCGGGTGCAACTGGAGCCGGTAACAGGCCGTTCGCATCAGCTACGTGTGCACATGCTGGCATTGGGCCACGCGATGCTGGGTGACACACTGTATGCGCCAGCAGATGTAGCGGCGAAAAGTCCGCGTTTGCAGCTACATGCAGCATATATCCGTTTTGTGCATCCGCTTAGTAAAGTGGTAATGGAATTTACCGCGCCGCCACCTTTTTAAACACTTTACTTTACGCTGGATCAAACGCTGGCGGCCTGCTATCTGTATGCTAACTTGCAAACTGAATAGCAGGCCAGCCAGATGACCTTTCTACAGCTCATTACCGCATGCATGCCGGTAGTCAGTGTTTTCATACTTTTGGTGTTATGGCGTTTACCTGCCCGCACCGCTATGCCGCTGAGTCTGGCTTGTACTGCGCTGCTGGCCGTATTTGTCTGGCAAATGCCGCTGCAACAGCTGGCAGCAGCGATTGCTGAGGGGCTGGTGATTGCACTTACCATAGTATGGATAGTGTTCGGTGCCATTTTACTGCTAAAAGTACTGCAATTAAGTGGCGCTATGGACCTTATTAAACAAGGGTTTGGCCAGCTGAGTGAGGACAAACGGGTTCAGCTGATCATCATTGCCTGGTTATTTGGCAGCTTTCTTGAAGGCGCCGCCGGGTTTGGTACCCCTGCGGCAATCGCCGCGCCGCTTTTAGTAGCTTTAGGCTTTACGCCTTTAGCGGCAGTAGTGCTGGCATTAGTTGCTGACTCCAGCGCCGTATCGTTTGGCGCCGTCGGAACGCCAGTACTGGTTGGCCTGGCACAAGGGCTGCCCGGTATCAGTAGCAATGCGCTTAATCATATTGCGCTGACGGCAATCGGTATTGATATCTTTGTGGCATCATTTTTACCACTGATTTTGTCGGTGATGTATTGTCGTTTTTTTAGCCTCCGGCCAAGCTGGCGTGCCGGTTTTGCCGTAGCGCCTTTTGCATTGTTAAGTGGCTTGGCGTTTACCTTGCCTGCCTATGGTGTTGCCTTGCTGTTGGGGCCAGAGTTTCCGTCTGTACTGGGCGCATTAATTGGTTTGGCGCTGATATCTGCCTTGGTTAAGTACAATGTGTTGCAACCGCGCCCGTTCGAACCGGCAGCCAGCGCTGAATTTCCTGCCATCACATACAATAAATCTGCGTTGGCGCGAGCCTGGTTTCCTTATATTTTAGTGGCTTTGTTGTTAATACTTAGCCGCATGCCGTTGCTACCCGTGCAACAGTGGCTGCAAAGTGTCAGGGTAGAATGGTTGCACATATTTGATTCGACAATTTCTGTTGCGGTGATGCCGCTGTATTTACCCGGTACCTTGTTTGTCATTACTGCCAGCATTGCGGCATTTTTGCCGGGCGCTAAAAGCGGCACGTTACGCCTGGCGCTGCAGCAAAGCAGCCGCACTATACTGCCGTCTATCATTGCACTGTGCGCTGCCGTGCCAATGGTGCGTATTTTTTTACAATCCGGGGTTAATTCCGCCGAACTACCTGCAATGCCAATGGCACTAGCGGCATTGGCGGCAGAAGGCATGAGTACTGTTTGGCTTTTTGTCGCACCTTTGGTGGGGGCGTTGGGGTCTTTTATTGCCGGCTCTGCAACGTTCTCAAATTTAATGTTTGCCAGTTTTCAACAGGCAGTTGCAGAAGATGCTGGTATCAGTGTTCAACTGGTACTGGCATTGCAGATGCTGGGGGCCAACGCCGGTAATATGATTTGCGTTGTTAATGTGGTTGCGGCTGCCAGTGTTGTTGGCTTAAACGGCCGCGAAGGTGAAATTATCCGCTATACGCTGCTGCCAATGCTGTACTACTGTATGGCTGCCAGTAGTATTGGCTGGTTATTATTTGCGTAGTGTCTCTGCTAACAACACCAGCAAAGTGATACTCAGCCCGGCCAGCACACCGTATAAATGTGCATCAGTGGCGACGCTTGCATCAATCAGCTGCGCCAGTTGCGGGTCTGGCCCATGCCACTGCTCCCACAGTACTTTTGCCACCAGCCCGCCGGCTAATAGCCAGCCGCCGCTTTGCCGGTGCTGAATGTCTTTTACCGCGCCTTGTATCAGCATGGCATGGAGTAAACCAGATAAACCAACATAGCTTTGCATATCGGCAGTGAAGGTATACAGACAGGTACTGATCAGCACCGCGCTGAGTAACCACTGCCATAACAGCTGGTGCCAGGTAAAATAACGCGCATGTAGCAACATTGCCAGCATCAGGCCGCCGAGGTTCATTAGCAAATGCCAATAATTACTATGCAGTAGATGGCCGGTTACGAGTTGCCAGTAGTGGCCACTGACAAGGTCACTGCGGTTATAGCGCAGTAGCAGTTGCCAAGGCTCGGGCAACAAAGCCAGCAATACCATCAGGCTTGCCAAAAGCAGGTAGGGTAAATAGCGCAATAAAGCAGATGATTTTACAGGCAAGGCAATGTCATCAGTCTGGGAATCAGGGCGCCTATGCAAAACGATCTGTCTGCGCCGGTCAAGTGAAATTTATCGGCACACCCTTTGTCATGCGGTTAACGCGCCATGCTGGCCGGTCAGTTACTGTCGTCGATATTGATCTTAGCCAGTGAACTGGTTAGGGTGTAGCTATCTCAATGTAAGAAGACAACCCTCATTATGTTTGTGTCCGCCAATTTGTACCGCCGCGCGTTATTGCTGTGCGGCCTTACGGTTTTTTCCCTGTCTGCCCAGCAAGAAACCCGCGAACCTGAAGCCGCTACGGGAAGATATCAGCAGCAGCTGGTTAGCGCGAAACACTATATGATTGCAGCGGCACACCCGATGGCGACAGAGGCCGGCAAGGCAATTCTGGCCAAGGGCGGCAGTGCCGTGGATGCAGCAATTGCAACCCAGCTAATGTTGGGGCTGGTAGAGCCGCAAAGTTCCGGCATTGGCGGCGGCGCTTTTATGCTGCATTGGCAGGCTCAATTGCAACAACTGACCACATTTGACGGCCGGGAGATGGCACCGGCCAGCGCTACGCCGTTACTGTTTACCGAGCAGGGGCAAACGATGAACTGGCGTGACGCCTATGTCGGAGGCAAGTCCGTTGGTGTGCCCGGCGTGGTTGCTATGTTGTTTGCTGCACATCAGCAGTACGGCAAACTAAGCTGGGCTGAGCTATTTACCGATACGATAAATGCGGCAGAGCGCGGGTTTGCTGTTTCCAGCCGTACGGCTTCGCAGCTGGCAAAAGGCTGGAATAAAGGCATCTCAACGTTTGATGACGCAAAGCGCTATTTCTTCCCGCAAGGTAAAGCAGTTACCGAAGGCACTATGCTAAAAAACCCGGCTTATGCGGCTACATTGCGGGCTATTGCGAAGCAGGGGCCTGAGGCGTTTTATCATGGCGAGTTGGCAAAGGCGATTAGTCAGCGGGTGCAAACCGCTGCAGTGAACCCCGGTAAACTGAGTGTAGAAGATTTAGCTAATTATCAAGCGCTACAACGTGATGCTCTGTGTATGCCTTACCGGGTTTATAAAGTTTGTGGCATGGCGCCACCCAGCTCCGGTGGTGTGGCGGTGCTGCAAATGCTTGGTATATTACAACAATATGAACTCAGTACTGTTGCGCCTGACAGTGTAAATGCTACCCATTTATTGGCCCAGGCGGCAAAGCTGGCCTTTGCCGACCGGGAACGTTACCTGGCAGATCCGGCATTTGTGCCGGTACCGGTAGACGGCATGTTGGCGGCAGATTATCTGGCCAGCCGGGCAGCGTTAATTGACTTAGCCAAAGCCGGCACTGCAGCTGAAGCAGGTTTACCGGCTGGCGCTCCGGCGTTGATATCCAGCCGCTCACCGGAGTTACCCAATACCAGCCACTTCTCTATTGTTGACAGCGATGGCAATGCAGTCAGCATGACCACAAGTATTGAGAATGTATTTGGCTCTGGCCTGATGGTTGGTGGTTTTATACTGAATAACCAGCTGACAGTTTTTAGCCTAACGCCCGAGCGCGACGGTTATTTGGTAGCTAACCGGGTTGAAGGTGGTAAGCGACCGCGCTCATCGATGGCGCCGATGATGGTGTTTGATCAGAATAATAAGCTGATGCTGATAATAGGTTCGCCCGGTGGCAGCCGCATTATCAATTATGTTGCGCAAAGTATCGTTGCGATATTGGACTGGAAGCTGGATGTGCAGCAAGCGCTAAATTTACCCCGCGTAACCCATCGTAATGACTATTTAGCGTTGGAATCAGGCACGGCGTTAGAACAACAGAAGGCAATGTTGGAAGATTTAGGTTATAAAGTGCAGCTTCAGGATCTGAACAGTGGCCTGCACGCCATTATGGTGACAACCAACGGCTTGCAAGGCGCGGCTGATCCCCGTCGGGAAGGCAGTGTTGCTGGCAAATAACAGGATAAGAGATGAGTGAGATTGAACTGCAGTTGAATGAAGGTGTGCTGCACATCAGCCTGAACCGGCCGGCGAAGAAAAATGCGCTTAGTCAGCAGATGTATCGTCAGCTGAATGCTGCATTGACGGACGCCGCGAACGACAGCCGAATCCGGGTAGTGTTGCTGCAGGGCAGCGAGGATTGTTTTAGTGCGGGTAACGATTTGCAGGATTTTCTAGACGCCGGTGAACTCAATGCACAGCATCCAACGGTACAATTTTTGTATCAGCTGGCACAGTTTCCTAAACCGATAGTGGCTGCTGTAGCTGGCTTGGCAATTGGTATCGGCACCACGGCGCTGTTACATTGTGATCTGGTCTATGCTGCTGATAATGCGCGTTTTCAGCTGCCTTTTACCCAATTAGGGCTGTGTCCTGAAGCAGGGTCCAGTGTGCTGCTGCCGAACCTGGCTGGGTATCAGCGTGCCGCGCAATACCTGTTATTAGGTGACGCCTTTGATGCTATGGAGGCGCAGCAAATGGGGCTGGTGAATAAAGTGGTAAGCCGGGAAGACGTTATGGCACTGGCACGGCAACAAGCGGCTAAATTAGCGGCTTTGCCGTCTGATGCGGTACAAAGCAGCAAGGCGCTGTTAAAACGTAATATACAGCCGCTGACTGAACAAACCATTGCTGCCGAGCTGGTACAATTTCAACGGCTGTTAAATGGTAGCGAAAGTCAGCAGCGTATAGCGGCATTCTTTAAGCGCTAAATCGACAGATTTAGCGAGCGCTACTGCTGTACTTATCGACCTGCACTGATTTTACAACCCAGCGGCTGTTCTGCTGCACCAATTCAACCACCCGCAGCTCATCGACCTGTTTACCGTCGTGCAAACCGGTAAGCAGTAAGGCGATATCGGCATTATTGTCGTATTGCTCGCGCAGGTTGCCGCCACTACGATTGACGCGGATTTGCACCGAATCGAACGAGGCATTTATCAAAGTACGGCCTACCTGTCGCGCGCTGCCGTAAGACTCCATCAGTGCTGCATATTCTTTGGTACTGAGTTTCTTGGCTTTGGCTAAATCTTTCTCGTTGTACAACGCATGAATAAATTCTGAGGCAATATATTCCGGCGTGCCCCACTGCGCATTGACCTCTGGCTTTTTATCTTCACAGGCAACCAACAGCAGTAATAATGGCAGTAAAAAACGTAGTTTCATTCTGTCTGAACCTCAATTGCAACGGATGTCAGTGTGGAATGTTTTTTGTAAGCTGTAAAGTAAAAGGGCTGCAACGCAGCCCTTTATCAGGTCAATTTAACTTAATTAAGCCTGTAATTCCTGCTCGCTAAACACATCAGCAAACAGCGGGCTGGTCAGGTAACGCTCCGCGGCACTGGCTAGTATAATAACGATATTTTTGCCAGCATTTTCTGGCTTGGCTGCCAGGCGCTGGGCGGCAACCAAGGCTGCACCTGATGAAATACCTGCTAAAATGCCTTCTTCTTTCATCAAGCGGTGCGCTGCGGCGATTGCTTCATCGCTGGTCACCTGTTCTACACTGTCAACCAGAGTCAAATCCAGATTGCCGGGAATAAAGCCGGCGCCAATACCCTGAATTTTATGTGGGCCAGGTTTTAATTCTTCACCGGCTTTGGCTTGTGTAATAACCGGCGATTCAGCCGGCTCAACCGCGACGCTTAACAGTGGCAGGTTTTTCTCTTGTTTCAGATAACGGCTCACGCCGGTGATAGTACCGCCGGTGCCCACGCCGGCGACGAAGATATCAACCTTGCCATCTAAGTCATTAAAAATTTCCGGGCCTGTGGTGTCAAAGTGAATTTGTGGGTTAGCCGGGTTGTCAAACTGGCCTAATATCAGATATTTGTCCGGGTTAGAGGCTTGAATTTCTTTGGCTTTCTCAATTGCACCTTTCATTCCCTTTGGCCCTTCTGTCAGCACCAGATTGGCCCCCAGCGCCTTGAGCAGCTTACGCCGTTCTAAGCTCATGGTAGCGGGCATGGTCAGTGTTAGCTTATAGCCACGGCTGGCCGCAACGAATGCTAATGCGATACCGGTATTACCTGAGGTAGGCTCAACAATTTCTTTATCGGCAGTCAGGGTGCCTTTTTTCTCTGCATCCCAGATTAATGCTGCGCCCAAACGGCATTTAACACTGAAGCTGGGGTTGCGCGCTTCAATTTTCGCGTACACATTCGCACCGCCGTCAATGGTCCGGTTTAATTTGACCAGAGGGGTACGACCGATAGACAATGAGTTGTCTGCATAGACGTTTGCCATAAAAAAACTCCATTTACGATAAATTGGTTATAAGAATACGCCAGCGCAGCAAAAATGACAGTAGCATTTGGCTATAAGATATTACATTTCACCACAAGCATAGAGGGTAACAATGGCCTTTGTAAGCACCGATAATTATATAGTGTCTGATGAATTGGCATTGGCCGTAAATGCGGCCGTTACGCTGGAAAAGCCGTTACTGATTAAAGGTGAGCCAGGCACCGGTAAAACCCGGCTGGCGGAAGAGTTAGCGCAGAGTCTGGGAACTGAGCTGATACAGTGGCATGTTAAATCTACCACCAAGGCTCAGCATGGTTTGTACGAGTATGACGCCGTGTCGCGTTTGCGAGATAGCCAGCTGGGTAGCGATAAAGTGCATGATATTAATAACTATATCCGCCCAGGCAAGCTGTGGCAGGCATTTACCGCCGCGAAACGCCCGGTGTTATTGATAGACGAGATAGATAAAGCCGACATAGAGTTTCCCAACGACTTACTGCACGAATTAGATCGGATGGCGTTTTATGTGCACGAAACCGGCGAGCAGATCAGTGCAACCGAGCGGCCTATCGTTATTATTACCTCGAATAATGAAAAAGAGCTGCCGGATGCGTTCTTACGCCGCTGCTTTTTCCACTATATCCGCTTTCCCGATGCTGACACCTTGCGTGCCATAGTTGCGGTGCATTACCCGAATATTCAGCAGCAGTTATTAAGCACAGCGCTGGAGGTGTTCTTTGAGCTACGCGAGCTGCCGGGCTTAAAGAAAAAACCGTCAACGTCAGAGCTGTTAGATTGGCTTAAGTTATTGTTGGCGGAAGATATACCCGCCGAGGTGCTGACTGACAAACAACAAAAGGGCGGACTAATGCCAATGTTTGGCGCCTTGCTGAAAAACGAGCAAGATGTGGCGCTGGTAGAAAAGCTGGCGTTTTTGGCGAAAAGGCAAGGTAGATAAGGGTGGCTGCGGCTTGCGCCTGCGCTCAGACACTCTGCGCCGACTAAAACGAGTTTCCAGTTTCACCTTGTTACGTGATCAGGCCCAATTTATATGAGCAAGCAGTATGCTAATTGATTTCTTTTTTACGCTGCGTAAATACGGCTTAAAAACCAGTATTACCGAACTGCTGGATTTACTTAACGCGCTTAACCAGCAAGTGATTTTCGCCGACACCGAAGCTTTTTATCAGCTGTCGCGGCTATGTTTGGTAAAAGATGAAACCCAGTACGATAAATTTGACCGCGCTTTTGCCGACTATTTTACTGGTGTGGCGGAAGTCGATATTGCGGCCAGTATTCCGCCAGAATGGTTAGTGCCAGAGGTGTTGCGTAAGTTAAGTGATGAAGATAAGGCAAAGTTGCAGGCCCTTGGCGGGTTGGAAAAATTACTGAAAACGCTGCGCGAGCGCCTGGCCGAGCAGCAAAAAAAGCACAGCGGCGGCAATAAATGGATTGGCACCGGCGGCACTTCACCCTTTGGTGCCTATGGCTACAACCCCGAAGGGGTGCGTATTGGCCAGCAGGGCAGTGGTGCGCGCCGAGCGGTTAAGGTGTGGGACAAGCGCGAGTTTAAAGATCTAGATACGGACGCTGAACTGAATAACCGCAGTATTAAACTGGCGCTAAAACAACTGCGTAAGTTTGCCCGTAGCGGCGCGGAAACAGAGCTGGATTTACATGGCACGATTCAGGCCACATCAGAACAGGCCGGCTGGCTGGATTTGCGTTTTATGCGAGAGCGGCATAACGCCATTAAATTGCTGGTATTTTTCGATGTCGGCGGCTCAATGGATGACCATGTAGAGCAATGCCAAAAGCTGTTTGCTGCGGTAAAAACCGAATTTAAGCACCTGGAGTTTTTCTACTTTCATAACTGCGTATATGAAGGTGTATGGCGCGACAATAAACGCCGTTATACCGAGCAGATAATGGTTGAGGATATTATCCATACCTATGGCGGCGACTATAAGCTGATTTTTGTAGGTGACGCTATGATGGGCCCTTACGAAATCGAATATCCCGGCGGCAGTGTTGAACACTATAATCAGCAACCGGGTAAAGTGTGGTTACAACGTTTGCTTGTGCAGTACCCCAAGGCGGTGTGGTTGAACCCGCAGCCGCGCCAGTGGTGGACGCACTATTATTCAATCGGCATTATCGAACAGCTGATGCAAAAACGGATGTACCCGCTGACTCTGGACGGTTTAAATGCCGCTATTAAGGTGTTGTTATAATGCTATCGGTACTTATTGCGACAGATATTTTTGGCCGCTGTGATGGCTTGCAGTGTTTATTAGCCGATTTGGCTGTTTCTGACGTCAATATCCGCATCGTAGACCCCTATCAGGGCGTATTTCAACGCTTTAGCGCAGAGCATGCCGCCTACGCTGACTTTGTGCAGCACTGCGGTCATGATCGATACGCACAAAAGGTGTTAGCTGCACTGCAAAAAAACACTGATGTTGCAATTGGCTTTAGCGCGGGGGCCTCAGCACTGTGGCACGCTGCGGCAATAGCGCCGGGCGAGCTAAAACACCTGACATTGTTTTACCCCGGTCAATTGCAGCAGTATGTGAATTTAGCACCAAAGGTGCCGACTGAGCTGATTTTTGGGGCAAAAGAGCGGCATTTTTCGGTTGCTGCGTTGCAGCACCAGTTGTGCGATAAAGACAACATCACGGTGACACAAACTGCCTGGCAACATGGCTTTATGAATCTGGCGTCAACGGCGTTCAATGGCGACGCTTACCAGCAGTTTGTCGCGCATCTGCAAGCAGTTATCACGGCAGTGCAGCCTAAGCGACGCTAGCGTAGCTCAGGCAGCGCGAATATTTGCTATGTTGTTAACACAGAAACGGTGGAGCCCTTGTTATGCCAAGCCTGATACAGCAAGTGCGCAATTGCACGCTGTGTGCTGACAAACTACCACTTGCGCCCAAACCGATATTGCAGCTGCACCCAGCGGCAAAACTATTGATTGCTGGTCAGGCTCCGGGGCGCAAAGCACATGATGCAGGTAGGGCATTTGCAGACCAAAGTGGCATGCGGTTGCGTCACTGGCTGGGGCTGACTGATGCGCAGTTTTATGATCCGCAGTTGGTGGCGATTCTACCGATGGGGTTTTGCTTTCCCGGCTCGGGTAAAAGCGGTGACTTGCCGCCGCGACCAGAGTGCGCGGCCAGATGGCGCGAATCGTTGTTGGCAACACTGGGTAATATTCAGCTGACACTGGTCGTTGGTCAGTATGCGTTGAAATGGCATAAACCGCAGCTTGATAAGAAGGTCACCGCGGCAGTACGCTGTAGTTTCGATGAGCTGTTACAAACCGACACGTCAACACGTGCGGTAACAGTAGTACTACCGCACCCCAGCCCACGCAATCATCACTGGCTTAGGGCTAATCCCTGGTTTGAACAACAGATGTTGCCGCTGCTGCATGAACGCATACAGTTACTGATGCCTAATCAGCAATAAACTAGCTGGCTTTGCCGGTATGTGCAGCCCCGGGGGCATTATAACCAAGGGGTTTATTCGGGATGGTTTGCCTTCATATGACTCTGCAAACTATGTGCAATAATGCCTTTACTATGGGCTAGACGAATATGCTCATCCAGCGGCTTTCTGAGTTTCGCCCATTTAGGATGCAACGCCAGAGTAAGATCGGTTGTTTCCGATTCAGTGCCGTTTCGGTATATGGGTTTGGCGTAATCATTATTATTCATCAGCCAGGTGGCGACATGCTCGTTCATATAAGCCAGTTCACAGCGGCCATTTATTAACATATTAAACTGATCAAACTCTGAGTCCGCATCCAGCCGTAGCAGCTCGCCGCGTCCCAGCTCATCTGCAAAGGCGGTGTAACGATAATGACGTCTTAGGCAAATACTGCTGCCGGCTGGGGGCGCGACATCACTTTGCAAAGGGGCAAGTGCGTATAAATAATCGTTGTGTTCAACGATGGGTAACGTAAACAGCAGTTTTTTCGGTTTTAATGCCCACATTTTTGCTAACACGGTAGCGTCATACTTGCCGCTGTACACGCCTTGCTCTGCACGCTGGCGACTTTCGTAAACATACTGCAGCTTATAAGGTTGGCCGGCAAAAAAACTATTCAGCAGTTCAGGCACCACACCTTGCGGTTCTTCGTCATCGGCAGCATACATATAAGGCGGTAATTGCGGGTAATAAAGCGCTACGGTAAAAGTTGTGGTGTCTGCCAACACGGCATTAAATGCAGTACTAAACCATAGACTAAAGCACAGTAATACTTTTTGATGCATTGCCAGAAACCATTCCATCGGAGCAATAATATTGTTTTTCTAAGTAGTAACGCCAGAATTTAGCCGTTATTACGTTAATTTCAATGCCCTAAGCGCATAGAGCCGTCGGTTAATATGCCAGCATGTACCGGTATTAAGCAAGCCTTACCTGGCAGCTAAGCGTTTAATTTAGCTCCAACAATTGCAACCTCGATATAAACCGGCGATCATAATACGATATTCAAGATGAAAAATAGCGAAAGTGGTGACACTGAATGCAGATCGATAGTTTTTGTACCAGATTAGTTACTTATTTTGGTGGTTTGATGCTGGTCGTCAGTGTTGGATTGACACTGTATTTGGATAGAACAGCTTCGACAACGTTGACAAAAGCAAGCGGTGATGCGCTTTATGGTATCGCTAATTCAGCAGCTATTATGCTTGGTCATAATCTTGCTGAGCGAGAGCGTGAGATACGACTTTTCAGTAATAGCTATTTGGTAACACAGGCAGATTTACAAAGTAAGGAAATACAAAATAAGTTAGCAGATATCAAAGCCAGCTATAAATTTTATGCGTGGATTGGTATCGCGAGTACGGATGGGTCTGTGCTGTCAGCGACTGATAACCTGTTGGTTGGACAGAATGTTAGTACGCGGCCATGGTTTGTTGAGGGGGCTAATGGCAGCTATGTCGGTGATGTTCACAAGGCTGTGTTACTGGCAAAGTTATTAGGCCAGGAGAATGTTAGTGAACCGCTGCGATTTATTGACTTTGCTGCACCGGTATATGACGACAACGACGTATTACGCGCCGTGGTTGGCGCCCATGTCGACTGGGCATGGGTGCAAGATATTCTAGCTAGCGTTATTCCTGAATCTGCAGCTTCGCAACAGATGCAAGCATTGCTACTTGGCAGCCATGGCGGTTGGCTGCATCCTTTTGAGATGATGGGTAAGCTTGATGTACCGCCAAACTTACCCATGCCGGGGCAGGTTGCAGTGGTAAATTGGGGCGCTGACGGTGACTTTTTAACCACCCGGTTAACAATAAATACAGATACACAGTCTGAACTTGGCTGGCAATTAGTGTTACGTCAGCCAATTGCTGGTGCTTTGCTACCAGTAACTGAGTTAAATGAAAAACTATTTTTATTTTGTTTCACGATTACTCTTCTCAGTATCGGCCTTGCC
>JBFKFH010000018.1:0-24080 GCA_041618685.1 Rheinheimera sp. | reverse complement strand
GGCAGGACCCGTTTATGCTTTCAGCGATGTTAAGCGAAGAAGAGCGGATGATCCGCGATAGTGCCCATCAGTATTGTCAGGAAAAACTGATGCCGCGGGTGCTGATGGCTAATCGCGAAGAGCATTTTCACCGGGAAATTATGACAGAGTTGGGGGAGTTAGGCTTACTCGGAGCGACGCTGCCGGAGAAGTACGGATGTTCAGCAGTCAATTACGTTTGCTACGGCCTGGTTGCGCGTGAAGTCGAGCGGGTTGATAGCGGTTATCGTAGTGCAATGAGTGTGCAATCCTCGCTGGTCATGCATCCTATTTATGCATATGGCACTGAAGCGCAGCGGATGAAATATCTGCCTAAATTAGCCAGTGGTGAATGGGTGGGTTGTTTTGGCTTAACCGAGCCCGATGCGGGTTCTGATCCTGCCAGTATGCGTACTACGGCTAAAAAGGTAGCCGATGGCTATCTGCTCAATGGCAGTAAAATGTGGATCACTAACTCGCCGATAGCAGATGTGTTTGTCGTATGGGCGAAGCTGGATGGCGAAATTCGCGGATTCGTATTGGAAAAAGGCATGCGAGGCTTATCTGCACCGAAAATTGACGGCAAGTTTTCATTGCGGGCGTCAATTACCGGCGAAATTGTCATGGATAACGTCCAGGTGCCAGAGGACGCTTTGCTGCCGAACGTTAGTGGGCTAAAGGGCCCCTTTGGCTGCCTGAATAAAGCACGTTATGGTATTGCATGGGGTTCGCTGGGAGCTGCTGAGTTTTGCTGGCACGCTGCCAGACAATATACATTAGATCGCAGCCAGTTTGGCCGGCCACTGGCTGCTAATCAGCTTATCCAAAAAAAGCTGGCGGATATGCAAACTGAAATTAGTATCGGCCTGTTGGCCTGCTTACAAGCCGGCCGCTTGATGGATCAGAACTTACTTGCGCCGGAAACGATATCGCTTATCAAGCGTAACTCTTGTGGCAAGGCGTTGGATATAGCGCGGGTCGCGCGTGACATGCATGGTGGCAATGGTATTGCCGACGAGTTTCACGTTATCCGTCATGTAATGAACCTGGAGGCGGTAAATACCTATGAAGGCACGCATGACGTGCATGCGTTAATTCTGGGCCGGGCACAGACCGGATTGGCGGCATTTAGCGGATAAACCCGCACGGCAGGAGACGCATTATGACAGAACAGGTTCATCCCTGGGTTGCCCAGTATCGCCAGCGCATTGCTGATAACCAGTTACCCGACATCAGAACGCAGTTGCAGACCGACATTGCGGACCACACGCTTTACCAGCTGTGGCACAGCCAGTTATGTAGCCGTTTACTCGACTTGCAATCACGCTTGCTTCAGGCAAAAGGTCAGAGTTTCTATACTATTGGCAGCGCAGGGCATGAAGGCAATGCTGCAGTCGCTGCAGCGTTACGATTGACTGATCCGGCATTTTTGCATTATCGCAGTGGTGCGTTTTTTATCGAGCGCAGTAAGCAATTTCCCGGCAGCACCCCCCTGTATGACATGATGTTATCGTTTTGCGCCAGTAGCGCCGACCCTATTTCGGGTGGCCGGCACAAAGTGCTAGGCAGTTTGGCACTGAATATACCCCCGCAAACCAGCACTATCGCGTCACAACTACCCAAAGCTGTCGGAGCGGCTTTTGCCATTGACCTGACAAAGCGGTTAGGTGCACAAGGCAGCTGGCCACATGATGCAATAGTCCTGTGTAGTTTTGGCGATGCGTCGGTCAATCACTCCACCGCACAAGGTGCGATTAATGCCGCCTGCTGGGCTGCCTATCAGCACGTACCGGTGCCAGTGTTGTTTGTTTGTGAAGACAATGGGCTGGGCATTTCCACACCTACACCCGCTGACTGGATAGAACAAGATTTAGCAGAGCGGCCAGCATTGAAATATTTTGCCGCAGACAGCCGTGATCTGGCACAAACCTATGCCGTGGCTTGCCGGGCGGCGGCTTATGTGCGCAATAAACGTAAACCGGCAATTTTACATTTATCCACGGTGCGTTTATTTGGCCATGCTGGCGCGGATGCAGAAAGTGCCTATCGCAGCAAAGCCAAAATTGATGCTGAGCTGGAAATGGACCCTTTGTTGGCAAGCACAGCGCTGCTACTGGCAAAGGGCGTTGTAACGCAGGCGCAAATAATACAGCAACTCGATGCGTTGCAAACACAAGTGGCACGTGTTGCCGCTAATGCCAGTCATACACCAAAGTTGACGAGTGCAACAGAGGTTATGGCGGCGATCGCGCCGCAGCGTCCGCAAACCGCGTTTCCACAACACCTTAGTGTTGAAGCCCGCCAGCAGCTGTTTGCATTTGATCAGCACAATACCGGCAAACCACAACATTTTGCCAAACTGATGAACTGGGCATTACACGACATAATGGCTCAATTCAAAAATACCGTAGTTTTTGGCGAAGATGTCGGCAAAAAGGGCGGAGTTTATGGTGTAACACAACATCTGGTGCATGCGTTTGGCAGTAATCGGGTGATTAATACGCTGCTCGATGAGCAAAGTATTCTGGGAATGGCTATTGGTTTAGCACAGCAAGGTTTTATCGCAATACCGGAAATCCAGTTTTTAGCTTATGTGCACAATGCGGAAGATCAAATTCGTGGTGAAGCGGCCACTTTACCCTTTTTTTCCAATGGTCAGTATCACAATGCCATGGTGATACGCATTGCTGGTTTGGCGTATCAGCGCGGTTTCGGCGGGCATTTTCATAACGACAATTCTTTTGCCGTGTTCCGCGATATTCCTGGCGTTATTTTGCTGTGTCCATCAAACGGCCGCGATGCGGCATTATTGCTGCGCCAGGCGGTGCAACTGGCACATCAGCAAAAACGTCTGGTGATTTTGCTGGAGCCAATCGCGCTTTATATGACACGTGATTTATTGAATCCCGGTGACAGCTTATGGCTGAATGAGTACCCGTCACCGGATACTGCTATACCGGAGCTGGGTGCACCGGCAGTATTTGGTAGTGGTGAGCAATTGGCGATCATCAGTTATGGCAATGGCTACTACCTGAGCCGGCAGGCTGAGTTTGAACTGCAAGCGCAAGGTTGGCAGATCCGTTTGCTGGATTTGCGCTGTCTGGTGCCTTTACACACCGATAAAGTTATCCGGGCGTTGGGTCAGTGTTCCAAAGTGTTGATCGTAGACGAATGTCGGCGCCGTGGTTCGTTAAGCGAAGAGTTGTTTACAGCCTTACATGAGGCAAGACCTGGCTATTTTAGCATCAGCCGTTTATGCGCGCAGGATAGCTTTATTCCACTGGGAAGCGCGGCCTACACGGTACTGCCGTCAAAACAACAAATTGTCGCGCAGGCGTTACAAATCCTAAATGCTACTACACTGGAGGCCGCGCTATGAAAAAAACTGCCATAGTGGTTTGTCCGGGGCGCGGTACCTATAACAAAGCAGAACTCGGCTATATCACTAACAACCTGACTAAAAACAGTTTATTGCAACAGTTTGATCGGGTGCGACAGCAACGGGACTTGCCAACGGTGTCAGAGCTGGATCAGCAGCCGCAATTTAGCCGTCAGCTGCATTTACAGGCAGATAACGCCGCCGCATTGATATTCGCTGCTGGTGTTAGCGACTATCATAGTATCGACACTACACAGTTTGATATTGTTGCCGTTACTGGCAATTCAATGGGGTGGTATACCGCGCTCGGTTGTGCTGATGCTCTGGCCGCCGATGCCGGTATGCAGTTAGTGACTGATATGGCCCAGCTTACCGCCGGTGGCGCCGGTGCGCAGTTTATCTATCCGCTGATTGATGATAATTGGCAGCCGGATGCGGGGCGCTATGCGCTAGTACAGCAACAGTTGCATATGCATGAGGGCGCGCTGTTTATGTCGATCATGTACGGTGGCTATGCAGTCATTGCCGGTACAGAAGCAGCGGTAAAAGCAGCTATGGCAGCATTGCCGCCATGTGATGAACGGTTTCCGCTGCTATTACCCGGTCATGCAGGTTTTCACACCCGATTGATGCAAAGCGCATCTGCCCAAGCGTTAACCTTGTGGCCGCAAGAAAGCTTTAGTCAACCAAAGCTACCGCTGATTGATGGCCAGGGCAAGATATGGCCTGGTTATGGTGCAGATCTTAATGCGTTGCAACGTTATACATTGCAGCATCAGGTCTGTGAAAGTTACGATTTTAGTCGGGCACTGCAAGTGGCAGTAAAAGAGTTTGCCCCCGAGCATATTATTCTGCTTGGCCCCGGTGCCGGTTTAGGTAGTGCAGTTGCTCAAAGTTTGATTCAGATTAACTGGCAGGGATTAACATCAAAACAGGATTTTATACTAGCGCAGCAGCAACAGGTACCCTATGTGCTGAGCATGGGGTTAACAGAACAGCGAAAAATTTGTACTGCAATTGCTCAATGCGCTGCAGCTACCTGATTTAATATTGCCAGCTTATGTTCGTACCGCTGCTGATCCTGTGTTGTAGTGGCGGTACGAAGTGCTTTTTCCATATAGTGCGACGCCTGCAAGGTGTTATCTAGCTCATAGTAGGTTTTGGCCAATCCGAAATATGCTTCATGAATTTGTGCATCTAGGTTTAACGAGCGGCGAAATTCGGCGACAGCTTCTGACCAGTCAGCTCTTTTGAAGGCTTCATTGCCTAACATTAAATAGTAGTAGGGGTTTGACCTGCGTTTAGCTATAACACGAGCTTCCAGTTGCTGCGCTTGCTTGATGTTCCCAGTTTTCCTGTACAAGAATGCCAGGTTAGACAACGTATTAGTTGAACTGGGATCCAACCTCAGGCTGAAGTTGTAACTGCGTTCTGCCATATCATACAGCCCGTGAACCCGGTAAAGAATTGCCAGATTAGACCAGGTAACCGCGAAATCCGGGTCTATTTGTGCGGCAGCTTTATAGTAACGATAAGCTTGTGCATAATGCCCGTCACCGAATGCGCTGGCGGCTTTATTGTTATGGTACATCGCGACTACACGCTGTGCACTTATCTGATATGCAGGAAAACGCTTTTTCGATGTATACGGGTCAAAGTCAACGATGACATCACTGCCCAACAGCGAAAAACCTAAACCATTGTCAGCCAAATTTTTCTGACGTAAACGTACATTAACATGCCGATTCAGCCAGGTTTGATTTGCCTCGCTGGTCCAATATTCTGGGATCTGCACATCTTGAAATACCGCATCCATGCCTAGCTCAGTTGCCATGCTGTAAGTCAGTATCGATAAACTCAGGCAGTTAGCGCGGCCATATGCCAGTGTCTCTGCAGCCGTTTTCGTCGATGCATTGTCATACAATAAACCATCATCTGCGTAAGCTAACATAAACTCCAGCACCGCCTTGGCTTTGCGCTCGGCTGCATTGTGGCCGCTGATCACACGTTTCAAATCATGCTTGATGTTTTCTGGTAGAGAAAAGATTTCACTCATCGTTTCGGGCGTCTGAACAGGGCCACGAAACGCGTGGTCAACAAACAATGTTGCTGGGTCATCTACTTCGGCTAGCGGTAATGTTGCCTGGCAACCTTGTAGCACTAAGGTGAACAGACCAATGACGACGGTGAAGGAAAAGAGTGTTTTCATGATGGTTACCTCAGCGACTACATCGTATTAAATATAGACCAAACCTATGTATCTGCGGTTAGTTGTTATTAGCAGTAAATGCTCAGGTTTCGATGCCGGATGTGACAGTTGGTTGTGATTTTGTGATGGATCAAGTAAAAAGACATACCATCTCAGAAGGAACGCTCATAATGAAATCTTTGCTTGCTGTCGCTTTACTATGTTTGTCGATGCAGGTGTGTGGAGCAGCTGTACCGCTTGGTATAGTTATTCACGGTGGCGCCGGAACAATAAATAAAGCCGATATGACGCCGGAACAAGAACAAGCCTACCATGCTATGTTAACTCACGCCGTGAACCAAGGATATGCGGTGCTTGAGGCGGGCGGTTCCAGCCTTGAGGCAGTAACTGCAGCCGTCATCATCTTAGAGGACTCTCCGTTATTTAATGCGGGTAAAGGTGCGGTATATACCTTTGATGAACTACACGAGCTGGATGCATCTATTATGGAAGGTCAGCACCGCAAAGCTGGCGCTGTGGCGGGCGTTACTAACGTGAAAAATCCCATACTGCTGGCGCGGGCGGTGATGGAAAAATCAGTGCATGTCATGCTGGCTGGCAAAGGCGCAGAACAATTTGCCCGGGAACAACGACTGGAGTTAGTCGATAACAGCTATTTTAATACTGCTTTTCGCTATGAAGCGTTAAAACGGGCAAAGCAAGCTCTGCAACCGCAGCCACATCAGGCGCGCATCCCTTATGATCCGGCGTGGAAAATGGGCACCGTTGGCGCTGTTGCAATAGATAAAAAGGGTAATTTAGCTGCAGCTACCTCAACGGGCGGGATGACAGCAAAACGCTACGGGCGTATTGGTGATGCACCGGTTATTGGCGCTGGCACCTTTGCTGACAACAGCAGTTGTGCGGTATCTGCAACCGGACACGGTGAGTTTTTTATCCGTTATCAGGTCGCCAGTGAAATCTGCGCCCGGGCCAAGTATCAGGGCAAAACTGCCGCTGCCGCTGCCGTTGAAGTTTTAAACGAGTTGAAGGCGGTAGGGGGCGACGGTGGTGTCATCGTTGTCGATAAGCATGGCCAGATTAGCTGGAGCTTTAATACTGCAGGCATGTACCGCGCGCGAAAAACTGAGGGCAGTGCGGCATTCAGCGAAATCTTTGCTTCTAAGGGCTAAAATTCCGGCAAACTAGTTAAATTCGGCTAACCTTAAACAGAGCCTTACGCTCAGTATGACAGTGCAGGGGGAAGCATGGATTTACTAAAAGTGGCAGATTATATGAACCGGTATCCGGTTACGTTCACTGCTGATATGCCGGTTGAAATGGCCGTTGATCGCCTGATACGAGGCCGCCAGACAGGTGGCCCTGTTATTGATAGTCACAAAAAGATTATTGGTTTTATTTCTGAGCAGGATTGTCTGCAGCGTATGCTGATGTCTACTTACCATGATCAGCAGGCGTCCCGGGTAGCGGATGTGATGAATCCGGCAGTTTTGACGGTAAAAGGTTATGAGGGAATTATCGACTTAGCGCAGATTATGCTAAAAGCCAAGCCGAAACTGTATCCTGTTGTGGATGATGATGGCTATCTGCTTGGTATTATTACCCGCTCTGATGTTCTGGCGGCGATAGACAAAGAACTACACTCTCATTATGGCAAAGTAGGTTAGATAGCAAGCCGGTCAGCGTTAGCGCTGGATCTTTACCCGTTGCTCTTGGTAGCATGGCGCCCTCTATTAATGAGGGCGTTGATTTGTCTGAAGCTGTTATTTCCATCTCTGAATTAATTTCCCGTGTGTCGACCTGTCTGTTAAAAGACCAGTTTCGGCTGCGCCGTCGGTTGCATAACTGCAAAAATCTGCCCGATGCATCCAGGCTGGAGCAAATGGAGCGTATTGCCGCTGACATTGCCCGCTCACAAGCGCAACGCAGCACCCGACAGCAAATGCTACCGAAGGTAAACTATCCTCCTCAGCTGCCCGTGTCAGAGAAAAAATCTGACATTAAAGCGGCAATAGCGGCAAATCAGGTTGTGATTATCGCCGGTGAAACAGGCTCAGGTAAAACGACGCAAATACCAAAAATCTGCCTGGAGCTCGGCCGTGGCGTGGCGGGTATGATTGGTCACACTCAGCCTCGCAGGCTGGCTGCTCGCAGTGTGTGTGATCGTATTGCGCAAGAGCTGCAATGCCAGGTGGGCAACGAGGTAGGATATAAAATCCGCTTTGGCGACCACACCAGCGACAACACCTATGTCAAGTTGATGACAGATGGTATTTTGCTGGCCGAAATTCAACAGGACAGATTTTTAAATCAATATGACACCTTAATTATCGACGAAGCGCATGAGCGCAGCCTCAATATCGACTTTTTGTTGGGTTACCTGCGGCAGTTATTGCCGAAACGCCCAGATTTAAAACTGATCATTACCTCTGCAACAATAGATCCACAGCGGTTCTCTAAGCATTTCTTTGATGCCCCGGTTATTGAAGTGTCAGGCCGCACTTATCCGGTAGAGACGCGTTATCGCCCGGTGTCAGAGCAAGATGATAAAGATGCCGATCAGCTGCAGGGTATCTTCGATGCAGTTGAAGAGCTGTATCGCGAACCACCGGGAGATATTCTCATTTTCTTAAATGGTGAGCGTGAAATTCGTGATACCGCCGATGCGCTGGAAAAATTAAAGCTGCCGCATACTGAAGTGTTGCCGCTGTATGCCCGTTTAAGTGCTGCTGAGCAAAACCGGATTTTTCAAAGCCACAGTGGCCGACGTATAGTGTTGGCGACTAACGTGGCGGAAACCTCGTTAACGGTGCCGGGGATCCGTTATGTTATTGACCCAGGCACAGTACGTATTTCTCGCTACAGTTATCGGTCAAAAGTACAACAGCTGCCTATAGAGGCTATCAGCCAGGCAAGCGCTAACCAGCGAAAAGGCCGTTGTGGCCGTGTAGCTGCCGGTATTTGTATTCGCCTGTATAGCGAGGACGATTTTAACAGCCGGCCACAATTTACCGATCCCGAAATACTGCGCACTAATCTGGCATCGGTGATTATGCAAATGCTGGCGTTGGGACTGGGTGATATTGCTGCCTTTCCATTTTTACAAAAACCGGACAGCCGGTTTATCAACGATGGTATTAAGTTACTCGAGGAGCTGGGTGCGCTGGCGCTCAATCGAGGTAAGCAGGGTTTACAGCTAACAGCATTAGGTAAAAAGTTGGCGCGCCTGCCAATTGACCCCCGTTTAGCCAGGATGGTGTTGGCCGGAGCTGATAACGCAGCGTTAACGGAACTGCTGGTTATTGCGGCCGCGCTTTCAATACAAGATCCGCGCGAACGGCCATTAGACAAGCAGCAAAAAGCTGATCAATGTCATCAGCGCTTTGCCGATCCAGACTCAGATTTCGCCAGTTGGCTGAAGCTATGGCAATACCTGCAGGAGCAACAGGAGGCGCTGAGCACGAATCAGTTTCGCCGGCTGTGCCGGCAAGAGTTTTTAAACTATGTCCGGGTACGTGAATGGCAAGACCTTACCGGCCAGCTAACCCAGCTAATGCAAGAGCAAGGCTACACGTTAAACAAACAGACTGCCGGATATATGCCCATCCACCAGGCTGTGCTAAGCGGCTTATTGGGGCAGGTAGGCTTTAAAGACACTGAGGCCGATTATTTAGGCCCGCGCCAGACACGTTTTTATGTGTTCCCTGGCAGTCATTTGTTTAAGCGCAAACCCAAATGGGTAGCCGCCGCTGAATGGGTGGAAACCAGCAAGCTTTACGCCCGGACACTGGCGAAAATTGAGCCTGAGTGGATCGAGCCGCTGGCGCAACATCTGGTAAACCGCAGTTACAGTGAACCGCACTGGGAGAAAAAACGTGGTGCGGTAATCGCCTATGAGCAGGTCAGTTTGTATGGGTTAGTAATAGTCCCTAAACGCGCGGTGTTGTACAGCAAGATAGATGCTGCAGTGTGCCATGGTATTTTTGTCCGTGAGGCGTTGGTCAATCAGGAACTGGGCATTAACGAAGCTTTTTTGCAGCACAATCAGCGCTTGATTGATGATGTTACCGCACTGGAAGAGAAATCACGCCGTCGCGACATCTTAGTCGATGAAGATAGCCTGATGGCGTTTTATGCAGAACGAGTACCACATTGGGCAAATAATCGTATCGATTTTGCTAAATGGTGGAAAACAAAACGCAAGGAAGATGCATCCTACCTGAATTTTGACCCACGCAGTTTGTTGAATCGAGATGCCAGCGATATTACCGCCGACAGGTTTCCGGAAACCTGGCGCCAAGGCAATTTAACCCTGCCATTAGAGTATCACTTCGCGCCGGGAGAAATCGATGACGGGGTAAGTGTAATTATTCCGCTGGCGCTGCTAAATCAGCTGGAAGATACCGGTTTTGACTGGCTGATCCCCGCGCTCAGGCATGAGCTGTTGGTCGCACTGATTAAAGCCTTACCCAAACAGTACCGGCGCAATTTTGTGCCGGCGCCAAACTATGCTGATGCGTTGATGCAAACGATATCACCACAGGATGGCAAGTTGCTGGATGTTGTTACCCAGCGTTTAAAGCGGATGTCGGGTATCACGATCCCAGAAGATGCCTGGGAGTTGAGCAGCATCCCGGCACATTTGAAAATGAATTTTAAAGTGGTTGCCGACTCGGGAAAGACAGTGCAACAAGGCCGGTCATTGGCGTTGCTGAAGCAGGGCTTGCAAGGCGAAGTACAGCAAAGTCTCAGTCAGGTTGCAGAACAGGGTATAGAGCAAGAAAAACTTACCGAGTGGAGTTTTGGTCAACTGCCGCATGAATACGTTAAGTTGCAGGCCGGCTATGAAATAAAAGCGTTCCCGGCATTGGTTGACCAACGTGACTCAATTGCAATAAAACTGCTGGATAATCCACAGCAAGCGCAACAGAGCACCAGAGCAGGACTACGGCGCTTATTGCTGCTCAATATTCCATCACCGGTAAAATACTTACAGGATTCGTTACCCAATAAAGCTAAGCTGGGCTTGTATTTTAACCCGTTTGGTCGGGTATTGGAGCTGATTGATGACTGTATTGCTGCCGGCATTGATGCGCTGGTAGCGCAGAAACCTTTGCCGCAAAATAGTGACGAGTTTAACCTTTTACGTGAAACCGTGCGAGCTGAGTTGGGTGATACTGTGGTTACCATCGCACTTAAAGTTGAGCAACTATTAACGCTGTGTCATGACATTCAAAAGCGTTTAAAAGGCAAGGTAGACTTAGCCCACATACAATCGCAAGGTGATATAAAACAGCAGCTTAATGAGCTGATATTCAAAGGTTTTGTCAGTGAGCATGGCGCCGACCGACTGGATGATTTATTGCGCTATCTGCAGGCAATGCAAAAGCGCCTGGAAAAATTGCCGGTCGACCCGCAACGCGATCGCCTATTAATGCACGAGTATCAAAAAGCCGCCGATGCCTACGCCAATTTACTCGGCAAGTTCGCCGGTGCTGCAGTGCTGCCAGAGCCGGTGCAGGCAATTTACTGGATGTTACAGGAGTTGAAGGTGTCTTTACACGCGCAGCAACTGGGCACACCTTACCCAATCTCCGTTAAACGGGTGCTGCACGCGGTAAATGAGATAAAAGTATAATCTAAGCGCATGCCTTTACAGCAGCAAAGGAAAGTTCTATAACTTAACGCTGTAGTAACTAAGGGAGGCGTTATGCTGACAAAGGGCGATAGCAGGCATTATTTCAGGATGATGGTAAATGCCGAAATTAAACTGATGATTAATGATCCGGAATCAGGGCGGGTGATAGATGGTATTTGCCGCGATTTGAGCGCATCAGGTATGTCGGTAGAAGTAGATGAACCTTTAGAAATGGGCACGCTGATCCGGGTCAGGCTGGATTCCGCCAATGCCAGTGTGCCACCACTGGATGCCAGTGCAAAAGTGATGCGTTGCAGTCAGGAAAGCGAAGACATGTATCAGCTGGGTTTAGCATTTATGGAATTAAATTAAGCGCAATAAAAAAAGCAGCCTCGGCTGCTTTTTTTATTGCCTATAAGCTAGCTTTTACTGTTGATTAAACCGCAGGCTGAAACTGACCGGTACCAACGGATCAATGTGTTTTAGCCCGGCCAATTCTTGCAGTTTTGCCAGGCCAGCAGCTAATTTAAAGCTGTTGGTATCTAACATTAGCGGTGCTTCACTGAACACAAGTAACGCATTGTCGTTTAGTTTAGTAATGCGTACCTGAGCGGACAGCGATGCCGTTTCACCGGCAATACTTAGCGTCAGCGGCACATTTAGCAGAACAGATTGATGCATCGCGAGCTCGTTAATTCTGCCACTGTTTAACGGCGCGGTTACGGTGATATTGGCGAACTTTTCAGCCTGTAATACATATTGCCAAATCCGTTCATTGCGGATTGGAATATTGGTCTGCATGCTGCGAACGGGCACTTCAATAGATGCGGTATGTCCATCCCATTGCCCGGTTAACTGAGCAAATTGATGCGTTTCAGCAATCAGCTCATTTTTCACTGAAATGAAGTGCAGGCTGGATTCTTCGCTATTCAATTGCCAATTCGCGGCAGAAACCAGGCTGCTGCTAAAAGCGAGTGCCAGGGCGAATAATTTCATCTTGTTCTCCTGTTGTACCATGAACCGGCCAGCATAGTGCAAAATAACAACCAGCACCATGCCACTGATTGGTGTTAATAGGTTGTGGTCTAATAAATTTTACATACCAAACCTTTAAGATAGCTACCTTCCGGGTAAAAACTGGCCACAGGATGGTCACTATCCTGACTCAGTCTTTCAATAAACAGGCAGTCACGTTTAGCATCCAGTGCCGCGTCTGCAACCAGCTTTTGAAACAGGCTGTCTTCCATCAAACCAGAACATGAAAACGTGAGCAGCAAGCCGCCGGGCTTTACAATTTGCATCGCTACCATATTAATGTCTTTGTAACCACGACAGGCGCCCATTAATTGAGCTTTGCTGTCAGCAAATTTGGGCGGATCGAGGATCACCATATCAAACTGCCGCCCCTGTTCGCGATATTGCCGTAGCAACTTAAAGACATCAAATTTAACGTTATCAATCTGTGATAAATCCAGTTTATTCAGCTCTGCATTTTTCAATGCAGTTTGCAGGGCCAGCTCTGACAGGTCGGCGTTTGTTACCGAAAGTGCACCACCTTGCAAAGCTGCAACACCAAAGGTACCGGTATAGCTAAAGCAATTAAGTACGGTTTTACCGCTGGCATAACGCTTTGCCGCAGCTCGGCTGGCACGTTGGTCCAGATAAAAACCGGTTTTATGGCCTTGCATCACATCTACCAGCAACGCCATACCGTGTTCTTTGATAACGACCTGGCCGTTGTCCCGAGGTAGGTGCAACCAGCCAGTCTGTGGTTTTAGACCTTCTTTTTTCCGCACATCAACATCAGAGCGCTCGTAAATGCTGTGCTGAGGAAACTGTGTCACCAGCGCCTGCACAATGGCGTCTCGCCACTTTTCAGCGCCGGCGGATAGCAGCTGGCAAACCAATATAGTGTCGTATTTATCAATAGTTACACCCGGCAGACCATCAGATTCAGCTGCGACTACTCGTAAGCCTGTCGTTTGGCTAAGGTCAAAAATTTCTGTTCTTAATTGCCAGGCGCGGGCAATACGACGCTGAAAAAAAGCTGCATCTATGCAATCGGCCTGATTAAAACTCCAAACACGGGCGCGGATTTGAGATTCAGCCGAGTACGCAGCATAACCCAGCCATTCACCTTTGCTGCTAACTACCTCAACTGTTTGTCCATTAGTCGGGTTGCCACTTACACTTTTAACGGCTTTGGAAAAAATCCACGGATGCAGTCGCTTAAGCGATTTCTCCCGTGTTTCCTGCAGTATAAGACGGGGCAATGTTGAAGCGTTAGATGAGTTGTTCATGGCGGTTTACACACTATGCTAGACTAAAGGCCGCATTGTAGAGAAGCACTGCACAAAGCTAAAGCAGAATTTCTGTCCGACGGGTATTTGTGCTTTTACTCGGTCAACTGCAAACCATAAGGAAACACGTGTGGCGACTATCCCAACCTCTATGCAGGCGTTAGCTGTGCATAATGCCGGACCTGACAGCACCCTGATTATTGAACAGCGTGCAGTACCCACTCCGTCTGCTGAGCAATTATTAATTAAAGTTGCTGCTGCTGGCATTAACCGGGCAGATTTAATGCAGCGGCGCGGGCTTTATCCTGCACCAGCCGGAGAGAGTGATATTTTAGGTTTAGAGGTTGCCGGCGTTGTTATTGCTGCTGGACCGCAGCATAAAAACTGGCTCGGTAAGGCGGTTTTTGGTTTGGTACCGGGCGGCGGTTATGCTGAGTATGCAGTGCTACATGCTGGTCATGCTATGCCGGTGCCCGTAGGCTATAGTATGGCTGAAGCCGCTGCTACCGCAGAAGTGTTTCTGACGGCTTATCAGCTATTGAGTAATATTGGTAATGTGCAGCCTGGTCAGCATGTACTTATCCATGCCGGAGCCAGTGGTGTTGGCACCGCGGCCATTCAGCTGGCTAAAGCAATGGGCGCTCACGTGGCAGTTACCGCAAGCAGCGACGATAAGCTGGCCGTTTGCCGTGAATTGGGTGCAGACCTGAGCGTAAACTATAAAACGAGTCAGTTCGAGCAGGAAATTGCAAAGCACTGGCCACAAGGCGTTAATCTTGTTCTTGATCCTGTTGCCGGAGAATATCTGAGTCGGGAAATTCCACTGTTAGCCATGGATGGTAAAATTATTTTGTATGCGATGATGGGAGGACGGGAAGTGCCACAGTTTGATCTGTCTGCCTTGTTTAAACGTCGGGGCCAGTTAATTTGTTCGACACTGCGCAATCGCAGCAATAGCTATAAAACACATCTCACTCAGCTATTTCAGCAGACATTTTCGCAGGATCTCGCATTGCGTAAAATCCAACCGGTGTTACAGCAACAATTTAGCTGGCAGCAGGCAGAGCAAGCACATGTATTAATGGCCAGCAATTCGACTATCGGAAAGCTGGTGCTAACATTTTGATCTGCTGAAAAAATATTTAAGCTCAGGTACACTGAAAACAATTATCACGCAGCATATATTTTGACCGGGATGTTTTAGCAGAATGACATTAGGCACCATTGGTAAATCGACTTACAGTAAGTCAGTGTCTGCACTGATAAATCGTATTTATGATAATACGGTTGTGGCTGACTCAATATACGAGCAGGCGGCGCTGTATTTTCAGCAGACAATAGATCTGCAGGCTGAAAAGACTGAATTGGAACAGCAGGTTTTTTTATTTGAACATCGCCAACAGCAAGTTAGTAAGCGTGACTTAGCGATGGTTGAGCGTAATTTGCAGCAAGCACAAAACGAAAGAGGCAGTTTTCAACAAGCCCGAGATGAAGAGGCTGCGATACGCATGGCAACGTTGAAAAAACTGTGCCTTGAGGTGCTAGAGTTGTGTCAGGGCGAGACAGTCGAAGAAACCAATGTGTTAAGTGCAAAACTGCTAGGCACGATTCAGCTTTTATCACCAACTGCAGGTAAGCACGTTGCATCGAGTAACCAGAAAAGTAAACATTTGTATAAAGCTGTTTTGGCTCTGCGTTTGCTGGATAAATTAATCGAAGATGGTGAATTAAATAATAGCTATGTGCAACAACGTTATAAGGCGAGTAAAGGCACAAAGGTTAGTAAAGACGAATACGACCCGTTCAGGGATGATGTCCAGGTTCCGTTATTGATGGCAGCAATACTGCAGGATATAGGGAGTTGCCATCCCGAGGCGCAGCTAATTCTTAAAGGTGAAGACAATAGTGCGGATGAGTTCCGGGTATTGGAAAATGAAGAGCGGATGGCGCTATTGCAGATAAGTTATCGTGAAAGTCTGAAATATGTCATTCAAGGGCTAGGGCTGGACAGATACAACGGTAACTCCAAAGAAGAGCGTGATAAATATATTAGGCTGGAAAATGAGCGCCAGCAGTTTGTTCTGTCATTACTGAAGAACACGATTAAACCAGAACACGGAATTGGTAACTTATTAAAAATTCCACAAATATACACATCAGTCGTGCTATCAACAAAGAATAGTTTTGCCTATGAAACACTGCCCAAAGTGACGTTAGTACTGGAAAAAGGTGTTGAGAAAGGGGTGTATAGTAAAGTTGCAGTAGATGCGTTGATAAGTATTACTGGTGTTTTCCCACAGGGATTTGGTGTTACTTACATTCCCAAAGATTCAGATCGGCAGGATATGGACCGTTATGAGTATGCAATTGTTACCGGACTCTATCCGGCAGACATTCGCCAGCCTGTGTGTCGCATGGTAACCCGTAATTTGACTTATAATGTCTCGGCGCAGGGCTGCACCATCAGTGTCGAAAATAATCTGTATTATCCGCATGCACGAAAGAAGTTGGAAAAAGTCAGCGAAGAACGGCTATTAGAAATATTGAGTAAGCTGGTATCCAACTTCGAAGAGCGTAAAACTATGCCGCTGCTGCCAAAGTGCTGGCACCCGGGCGAATACTTCTCTTTTGTTAAAAATCAAAACCTGTGGAACAGGGTGGTCATGCTCAGCAACTAACGCCGTTATGTATATTAGCTGTGGTCACGGTGCATGGCTGAATCTGCAGTTGCGTCATTGCTATCTAAGCTGTCGTCTGTTGGTTCGGGTACAATATCCTCATCATAACCGGCAGGTACTTGCTGACGAGCGGCAATAAAGTCATCGTCATGCATTTGTGCGACTACCACTTCTTCGTCAACGCGCGGATCCAGTGCGGCAGCCAGAGGGGAAGACACTAAATCACCTGAGCCCATTTTAAACTGCGCATTTTGTTGTTCATCCAGCATTCTTTTCGCTTGTTTCTGAGTGTAATTAACCCGCAGCAGACGTAAGAATAATGAAAAAGCGCAGCAACTGATAAAGCCATATAGCATCGACGGACCAATCCACTGCATTAAACCTGAGGCGAGTAAGGGGCCAAAACAAGCACCGAGGCCAAAGGTAAGCAAAACGGTTGCTGACAACGCCACACGATCATTTTGCTCAACATTTTGATTGGCAAAGGCCGATGCTATCGGATACAGCGTAAAAGCTAAAATGCCATAACAAAAGGTGGCTAGCAGCAGAGCAACGCCTGATAACGGCAGCAAAGCAATCAGCAGTGTAAGCAGGGTTAACACTGCGGCGTTAAAGCGCAGAATGCGTCCTCGCGGGATCCTGTCTGATATCTTGCCCATCGGCCACTGTGCCAGCAGACCGGCCAGAATGGTTATCGACATAAACCAGGTAACCTGTTCCGTACCCATTCCTTTACTGGCCGCATAAGTTGGTGCCAGACCATAGAATGCACCGGCCATCATGCCTGCAACGGTAACAGCAGTTAGCGACTGTGGCACTTGTCGCCAAAACGCTAACACTTTTAATGGCGCGGGCTGCAGGGGGGCCGGGTGAATGCGTTTGGTTAACGCAATAGGCACGATACAAAGTGAATAACACATGCTGATAATTAGCAGTGGCTCGACACCTAATTCCGGAAACTGGCTTAACATCATCTGGCCGCCAATCATGCCAAGGTAAGAGGTAATCATATAGAAAGCGAACACAGTGCCACGCTGTGAGCTTTCAGTTTGTTCATTCAACCAACTTTCCAGCACCATGTACTGGCACATCATGCCCATACCAACGATGACACGCATGACCAGCCAGATTTCGAGCTGACTGGTGATCACATGCATCATGGCGCAAGCACTGACGATAGCGGCACTGGCCACAAAGGCGCGAATATGCCCGACCTGCGCAATGATTTTATGGCCAAGTTTAGAGCCCAGCACTAAGCCCAGGTAGTAACATGACATCAGCGCACCAATCCACACTGAGTCAACATTCTGTTGTGCCAGCGACAAGCCAAGATAGGTAGATAGCGAACCTTGCGCCACTAGCATCAGCAGCGTGGTAAGAAACAGAGCGCTAAAACTGCGATAAGGGCTGTGACTTGTCATGCATGGCCTTTTAAAAAATTACAGGCAGCTATGCTGCCTGAGAAGCTACTTGACCCGCATACCCGGCACAGCGCCATCGTCTGGGGACAAAATAAACAAATCACTTCCGCCGGGGCCGGCGGCAAGCACCATGCCTTCTGACAGGCCAAAACGCATTTTGCGTGGTGCTAAATTTGCGACCATCACGGTTAAGCGACCTTCGAGCAATTCCGGGCTATATGCTGCTTTGATACCGGCAAAAACCTGGCGTATTTCGCCGCCGCCTATATCAAGCTGCAGTTGCACCAGTTTGTCTGCTCCTTCGACAGCGCTGGCTTTAATAATTTTCGCAACCCTCAGATCAATCTTAGCAAAATCATCAATAGTAATGGTGTCGGCGACAGCCTCACGCTCGCTGGGCGCAGCCATACTTGTTTTAGCCGGTTCAACTGCCTTAACGGGTGCTTGGGGGGGGATTTGCGGTTGCAGGTTTTCTTTTGATGCATCAAGCATGGCCGCTACTTTTGCCGGATCAACCCGCTGCATCAACGCCTTAAATGGGTTGATTGCATGGCTTGTAAGCGGAGTCTGGTAATTTGTCCAGTTCAGCTCACTGTTTAAGAAAGTTTCAGTTTCACTGGCCATAACTGGCAGTACCGGCTTTAAGTAGTGCATTAAAACGCGAAACAGGTTTAGACCCATTGAGCAAACATCATGCGCTTCTTGTTGTTTGCTCTCATCTTTAACCAAAACCCAGGGCGCCTTAGCGTCAATATACTGATTTGCTTTATCGGCCAACGCCATAATGTCTCGAATAGCACGGGCAAACTCACGTTTTTCAAAGCTGTCAGCAATGCTGTCACCCGCAGCGGTAAACTCGGCAAACAATTCTGGTTCGGCAACAGTTGGCGATAATTTTCCGTCATATCTTTTGCTGATGAAGCCCGCACAGCGGCTGGCAATATTAACCACTTTGCCGACTAAATCTGCGTTCACCTTCTGACTGAAATCATCCAGGTTTAAATCAAGATCGGTAATACTACTGCTGAGCTTTGAGGCAAAATAATAACGTAGATATTCCGGGTTTAAGTGGTCCAGATAAGTTCGTGCCTTGATAAAGGTACCCCGTGATTTGGACATTTTTGCGCCATTAACCGTGACAAAACCATGTGCGAAAATAGCATTGGGCTTACGCATGCCAGCACCGTGCAGCATGGCTGGCCAGAACAGGCTGTGGAAATAAATAATATCCTTGCCAATAAAGTGGTAAATTTCAGCAGTTGAGTCTAGATGCCAGAAACTGTCGAAATCGATGCCGGATTTGTCGCACAGGTTTTTGAAACTGGCCAGATAGCCAATAGGCGCATCCAACCAGACATAGAAAAACTTGCCCGGAGCACCGGGGATTTCGAAACCAAAGTATGGTGCATCACGGCTGATATCCCACATCTGCAAGCCGTCTTTAAACCATTCCTGTAGTTTATTCGCCATTTCATCTTGTAAACTGCCACTGCGTGTCCAATCCTGCAGCATCTGGCCAAAAGCTGGCAGATCGAAGAAATAATGTTCAGAGTCTTTTAATATCGGTGTTGCACCAGATATCACTGAACGGGCATTTTTTACTTCAGTCGGGCTATAGGTTGCCCCGCAGACATCACAGCTATCGCCATTTTGATCCAGTGCTCCGCATTTAGGGCAGTCACCTTTGACAAAACGATCCGGCAGAAACATCTGTTTTTGCGGGTCAAATAACTGGCTGATGGTTTTACGCTTGATATAGCCGTTATCGTTCAGCTTGGTGTAAATCTGGCTGGCAAAATCGCGGTTTTCATCGCTGTGTGTCGAATGATAATTGTCAAAGCCGATAGCGAAACCGGCAAAGTCTGCCTGGTGCTCAATATTGGTTTTGGCAATCATCTGCTCGGGTGTTATGCCTTGTTCCTGAGCTTTGAGCATAATAGGCGTACCATGCGCGTCATCGGCACACACATAATAACATTCATGGCCACGGGCTTTTTGAAACCGGGCCCAAATATCGGTTTGAATATATTCTAATAAATGGCCTAAGTGGATCGGCCCATTTGCATAGGGTAAAGCGCTGGTAACAAGAATTTTTCGTGTCGACATTAAGCGGTGCTCTTTTGCATAAATAACTGAAAAAATTTCGCCAAATGATACACTAGCCGCCATCGATCCGCACCCGCCAACAGGCGGATCCGGTAAAAAAACGCATTAAAAGCTGAATTTGGAAGATGCTGATGTTTAACTGGTTTAAATCTGCCAAAACCAATGCAGTGCCTGACAGTGCATTGCAATTTTTACAGCACTGGCAATTGCCGGACTCTGGCGCGCCGTTGTCGCTGCTGCTGGACAATGTCAGTTTGCAACACACTACTTTGCAAGTAACCCTGAAATTACCGCTGCTGTCCATTGCGGCGCCGCTGCAGCAGGCTTTAACACAGGCCGGTTTTGAGTATCAACTGGCATTGGATTACCGCTTAAATGTAACGCCGGCGTTTAAACACATTAAACAGATTATTCTGGTTGCATCGGGTAAGGGTGGAGTAGGCAAATCAACAACCGCAGTAAACGTTGCGGCTGCGCTGGCGTTAGAAGGCGCTAAGGTTGGCCTGCTTGATGCCGATATTTATGGCCCGTCAATTCCTACCATGCTGGGGTTAAGTGGAGAGAAAATCAGCTCGCCTGATAACAAACTTATGCAGCCACAGTTTGCTCATGGGGTTTATCTGCAATCTATAGGTTTTTTGGTTGACCCCAGCCAAGCCTCTGTCTGGCGCGGCCCTATGGCTAGTCAGGCGTTACTGCAGTTATTAAACGAAACTATGTGGCCGGAACTGGACTACTTGATTGTTGATATGCCACCGGGTACCGGTGATATTCAGCTGACCATGGCACAGAAAATACCAGTAACAGGGGCCATTGTTGTAACGACGCCGCAGGACGTGGCGCTAAGTGATGCTGAAAAAGCAATTAGCATGTTTCGTCAGGTGAATATTCCACTGCTAGGTTTAGTGGAGAATATGAGTTTTTATCAATGCAGCCAGTGTGGTAGCCGTGATGATATATTTGGCACCGATGGCGGTGTGCTGTTGGCGGAGCGATACCAGGTGCCGGTTTTGGGCCAGTTACCATTGCAAAAGCATATTCGCGAGCAGGCGGACGCAGGTATACCAGCGGTATTAAAACAGCAGCCAGTAGCACAAATTTACCGTACAATCAGCCGGCAAATGATGTTGGCACTGCATTGGCATGCCTCTGTTCAGACGGCGAACCAAGCTGAAATTATAATAACGGACGATTAAGATGAGATTGTGTGATCGCGATATAGAGCGCCATTTAGCCGAAGGTAAAATTAAAATCGAGCCACTGCCGGCACCGGAAATGATCAGTGGGGTCAGTGTTGATATCCGACTGGGTAATAAATTCCGCGTATTTCAGGCCCATGCCGCCGCTTACATTGACCTTAGCGGACCGCGAGCTGAAGTTGACCGTGCATTGAATAGCGTTATGAGTGATGAGATATATATTGCCGATGGCGATAAATTTATTCTGCATCCGGGCGAGCTGGCACTGGCGATGACAATGGAGTCTGTCACTTTGCCAGATGATATTGTTGGTTGGCTGGATGGCCGTTCTTCGCTGGCGCGTTTGGGGCTGATGGTGCATGTCACGGCACACCGTATTGATCCTGGTTGGTCGGGTAATATCGTTTTGGAGTTTTATAATAGTGGTAAATTGCCATTAGCACTTCGACCGCAAATGAAGATCGGCGCACTTAATTTTGAATTAATGACGGGGCCGGCCGAGCGGCCGTACAACAAACGGCTGGATGCGAAATATCAACAACAAACCGGTGCCGTTGCCAGCCGTATTGGTCATGACGACAAAGGCTAATATGACTCAGGCATTTGTGATGTAAAAAGCCCACGCAAAAGCGTGGGCCAAAAGCTATAAAGCAAAAATGAAGCGGGATTATTATGCAATAAAGCTGCATAGCTTGGCAATATAAGGCCATTAACTATTTGCTGCAGTAGGGCAGTGATGATTGTGCGGTGACAACTTAAGGTCGGGAGTGCGCAGTGGAGCTAGGTAGTGTTATTCGGTTGTTTTCGCTGGCAGCTATTTGGGGCGCGTCCTTTTTGTTTATGCGTATTGCCGTGCCCGAGCTTGGTCCGGCCTGGCTGATGTTCGGTCGAGTTTTGTCCGCCGCAGTGTTCCTTGGGCTGGTTGCATTATTATTAAAGCGAAGTTTGCCACTGCGTCGTCATGCACGGCACTTTATGCTACTGAGTTTCTTTAATACAGCTCTGCCATTCTTGCTGTTTGCTTATGCTGCGCAAACGTTAACTGCATCGGTATTGGCTGTTTTGAATGCTACCGCGCCATTATGGGGCGCATTGATTGGCTGGCTGTTCTTCCGTCAGAAAATGTCAGCCAGGGTGGCAATTGGGTTAGTACTAGGTATTGGTGGTGTCGCAATATTAGTTGGTTTTGATGCGGTGGTTGCAGATGCTGCTGCAATACCAGCCATAGCCGCGGCTGCGGGAGCGGCATGTTGTTATGGTATAGCAACATGGTATACCCGCTTAGCCAAACCCGTACCTGCATTTTTAAATGCTCATGGCAGTATGTGGGCGGCCAGCCTGTGGCTGCTGCCGTTATTGTGGTTTATCCCACTTCCGGTAGCTGAACCTGCGACTCATAGCCTAGTGGCGGTTGTAACACTTGGCGTTATTTGTACTGGTGTCGCCTATTTACTCTATTTCCGATTGGTACAGGATTTAGGGGCCACCCCTACGCTGACAGTGACGTTTTTGATCCCGGTATTCGGCGTAATGTGGGGGCACTTATTTTTACAGGAGCATATTGGCTGGCATACCTTTGTTGGCGCGACCACGGTCATTTTAGGTACGGCACTGGTAAGTGGTTTTAGTTTGAATTCATTGCGCGCGGCAGCGCCGGTTAAGGAAAAAATATGAAGCTCTATGGTTCGCAAACCTCACCCTATGTCAGAAGGATCCGCCTGTTATTAGCGCAAACACCGCATCAGTTTATTAATCTGAATATCTTTGCCGGCGCGGATAGGGAAACGCTGGCTGCGCTTAATCCGACATTACGTATTCCTATGTTGGAAGATGCTCAGGAGATTATCTTCGATTCAGGTGTTATCTTTCGTTACCTTGCGGCAAAGTTGCAGATAAAAGCGCTTAACTGGTATCAGGAAAATCAGCTGACCGTGATCAACGCCGTCAGTGACTCGCTGGTGATGCTATTGCAATGTACGCGTAGCGGCTTTGACACCAATGATGATAAGTTATTTTTTAATTTACAGCGTGAGCGAATTGCAACGTCATTGTATGTACTTGAACAACAAGCTGCGAATGGCGAATTTGCTCAGTGGAATTACGTGTCTATGGCGCTGTACAGCCTGGTTGACTGGACTTTGTTTCGAGAGCTGATGGAGCTGGACGAATATCCGGCATTATTACAGTTTGTACAACAGAACACAGTGCAAGCAGGGATCAGCGACAGTGATCCTCGCCTGGCGTAAGAAATATTACTGTGCTGCTTTTAGCAGCACAGGTTCAATCAACACACTTTGCTCGGTATTAGATAGCCATACCTGACCTTCACTAATATTGCATTGCAAATTCATACTGCGGTTCACCATTTTAGCCATAGCAGTAACTGCATCTTCAGGAATTTCAACGACGCTTAAGTTCTGATAGCGCTGTAGCGCCTGCTGGCTGTTTTTCCACCAAACAGGTACACTGCGGCCACCATAACAATATAGCCGCACCTGTTTGGCGCGTCCTGCCGCTTTTCGCAGCCATTTCTCATCGCTTTGACCAAATTCGACCCATAAGTTAATTTCACCACTTAGGGTTCGATCCCATAATTCCGGTTCGTCATCTTCTGTACTCAACCCTTTTGTAAATGCCAGGGTGGCGCTGGCATTTAGCGCAAATGCCAGCAAACGTACCATCATGCGCTCATCGTTTTCTGACGGATGTTGCGCTAGCATCAAGCTATGATCCTGATAATAATGCCGGTCCATATCGGCTATTTGCAGTTGTACTTTAAAAACAGTGGCTTTCAATGCCATAACAGACTCGTTAACAATGTAAAGGCGGCGAGTGTAACGCGAAGTAAGCTTTCGCTCAATTTAACTGTTAGTATCCGCAGCTTCAGGTAGTATTAAGCCTGCGCTTGTTCATATAGCATAACAGCAATTATTCAGGAACTCCTATGTGCAAACCCGCTATTCTGGCTGCAGCATCACTGTTTGTGATGGCAAGTACGAATCTAACCGCAGGTACCTTACTTACTGATGCGAACCTGGCACAGCTTGAAATTATGCTGCCCAAGCTGCAACAGTTGCAGCAAAGACCTGACAACAAAGCGTTTAAACTGCAACAGCATTGTGACTGGCCGCG
>JBFKFH010000017.1:0-24645 GCA_041618685.1 Rheinheimera sp. | reverse complement strand
CTACCACGGTGAATTTACCAGCGCAAGTAATGCCGTGTTTAACTTATCACTTAAGCAACGTGATGCTGCCATGGGCATCAGAGACATTGAAGCGGTGGTACAACTGGCACAACAACAAGGTTTTTACTTGCAGCAGGATGTTGCTATGCCGGCCAATAACCGGCTGCTGTGGTTTAAAGCGGCTTAAGTCAGCGCTAACGCATTGGCCGCTATGTTACCTTATGCCGTACCGCATATTCTGGCTTTAAATATTCGCCACTACTAACAATGTCGGCGAGAATATCCACTGCATGCCAGATATCGGTATAGCGTAAATACAATGGCGTAAAGCCCAAACGCAAAATGTCCGGCGCTCTGAAATCAGCAACAACACCACGTTTTATAAGGGCCTGACACAACGCATAAGCATTAGGGTGCTGGTATGCCAGTTGACTGCCCCGCTCTGCCGGGTTTAACGGGGTCAGCAGTTGCAAATCCACTAACGCCGATTGTTGACACACTAACTGTTGAAAACTACTGCTTAACGCCAGCGATTTTTCCCGTAATTGTGTCATTGTGACATCAGAAAATACCTCCAGCGCAGCATCTAATACGCTCATCGACAAAATAGCTGGCGTGCCGGTAAGGTATTGCTCAATACCTGCAGCTTTTTGGTACTTTTTATCAAAGCTAAACGGGGTTTTATGTCCCATCCAACCCGATAAAGGCTGTGTTAACTTAGCATGATGTCGTTTAGCGGCGTATAAAAATGCCGGTGCGCCCGGGCCACCATTAAGGTATTTATAACCACAGCCGACGGCAAAATCGACTTCGCAGGCATCCAGTTCAAGTGGTACGGCGCCGGCACTGTGGGCCAGATCCCAAATTACTAAAATACCGTTGTCGTGCGCCAACTGAGTAAGCCGCTGCATATCAAGCAATCGCCCACTGCGAAAATCAACCTGGGTTAGCATTAATACCGCAACCTGCTCGGTGAGCGCGGCTTCGAGCTCGTCGTTTTCAACCAGCTGCAACTGACACTTTTGCTTGCCTAATAAGCTGGCAAGGCCTTCTACCATATATAAATCGGTAGGAAAATTACCGGTTTGCGACAGCACTATATTGCGATCACTCTGCAGCAGCATGGCACTGCTGAGTACTTTAAATAAATTAACTGAAGTTGAGTCACAACAGATCACTTGCCCCGGCGCAGCGCCAATTAAACGGGCTACTTTTTCGCCGACGGTGCTGGGTAAATCAATCCAGCTATGGCTGTTCCAGCTTTTAATTAAATCTTGGCCCCATTGCGCTGTTAATACCTGTTGTGCGCGTATTGCTGCGGTTTTTGGCATAGCGCCCAACGAATTGCCATCCAGGTAAATGGTATTTTCGGGCAACATAAAAGCAGCGCGTTTAGCGGCTAGCGTATCTTGCTGATCATATTGTTGTAACTGGGCAAAATTTAATGGCGTACTCACAGTGGTAACAGCTCCTGCAGCGATAAAACAAATTGTTTATACGCTGTGGTTTGAGGATGGATCCAATCAAAGTGGCCGGCGTTTTCAACTATTTTATACGGAATGCCACTTTGGCTCGCTTGGCTGGGTGGCACTATTTTATCGGTGCTCCCTTGTAATAATAGTGTTGTCGGGTGCATACGCTGCTGCTGCACACTGGCCTGTTTATATATTTCTGGCGCAATATCGTAAGTGTCGCCAATAAACTGTGCAGTCGCTTTTTGACAACTATTATTGCCTTTGGCGTACCCGACCATGTCGGTTATCGCAGCTAAACCAATAACACCGACAATAGCAGGGCTTTCATTTTGACTGGCGGCCAAAAGCGCTAACTGGCCGCCAGCAGAATGCCCGCTAATAACGATACGTGAAGTATCAACAGCATAACCGGCAAGCTCGGTTTGCGCATAGGTTATGCCCTGTTGAATATCGATAAAACTGCCGGGCCAGCCTCCGCCAGCATCACCAATACGTCGATACTCCAGAGACCACACAGCATAACCACGCTTTGCCAGCGCCAGACTAAACGCATTGCTGTGTGCAATATCATAGGCATTTAACCAGCAGCCACCATGCACGAATATTAGCAGTGGTGCTTTTGCCATCGTTTTATTGTCAGGCAAATACAGTTGGCCAAATTGTAACGGGTCACGGCCATAGGCTAGCTTAATACTGTTATTAGCATAGGGTAATGCCAACACGCTGGAAAAGCTGATATTGTTTAATGCCCCTGCCCCCGCAGGCAAAGCGTTAGCATCTTGTTTATTCGTAACCGATGAAACGCAAGCGCTAAGCAACAGGACCGTCGTTAACAGTACAGAATGCGACAACAAAGATGATACTTTATCGCTATAGTTTGTTAGTGGCATCGCTAGTTTTATCTCACCGAACATAGGGTTGGCCGGTTAGTGTATGCGGCAATCTGTTTGAGTGATATTCGAATTGAATATGCCTTAGTACAAAAACCTCTTTAGCTTACCGTAACTTAGCCTTGTAAAGCACAGAGCTTAAACCAATATTGAGTAAACGAGTACTGCATTATCTTCATTCTTTGACTAACCAGGAGTATCTATGTCTGCTTATACCCCACCTAAAGTCTGGACCTGGGACAACGAAAATGGTGGCCAGTTTGCCAGCATTAATCGACCGGTAGCCGGCGCCACTCACGATAAGCCGTTACCCAAAGGTAAACACGCATTGCAGCTATACTCGATGGCAACGCCTAATGGCGTTAAAGTATCTATCATGCTCGAAGAACTGTTAGCTGCTGGCCACAGCGGGGCTGAATACGACGCCTGGCTAATAAGCATTAAAGAGGGTGATCAGTTTAGCAGTGGTTTTGTTGATATTAACCCCAACTCAAAAATTCCTGCACTGCTGGATACCACTAGCGGGTGCCGGGTGTTTGAATCGGGCGCTATCTTGTTGTACCTGGCAGAAAAGTTTTCTGCCTTTTTACCCAAAGACGCAGCAAAACGTACAGAAGCACTGAATTGGTTATTCTGGCAAATGGGCAGCGCGCCGTTCTTAGGCGGTGGCTTTGGCCATTTTTACGCTTATGCGCCAGAAAAATACGAATATCCAATAAATCGCTATGCGATGGAGACCAAACGCCAGTTAGACGTGCTGGATAAACAACTAGCAAAACATGAATTTGTCGCTGGCAGTGAATACACCATTGCCGATATGGCTATTTGGCCCTGGTATGGTGGATTAGTATTGGGGCGGTTATATGACGCGGCACAGTTTCTTGACGTAACCAGCTATAAACACGTTATGCGCTGGGCCAAGCAAATAGAGGCGCGGCCAGCCGTTAAACGCGGCCATATCGTTAATCGCAACTGGGGCGATGGCCCGCAATTACCTGAGCGTCATAGCGCGGCAGATTTTGATCAATTTAAGCTGTAATAGCCAAAATTAGCTAAACAACGGCGCAGATGTGCTACACTTCGCGCCGTTTTTCTTGCTAACCAAATTAGGCTGTTGTGGTATGCGTATCGTGTTTAAAGTTGTTCGTATCGTGCTTACCCCTTTTATGTTGTTAAGCGAAAAGCTAACTACGCCCAAAGGCATAAAACGCAGTGGTGTAGCCCAGGCCGATGTTAATGTTGCCTGTCAACAGTTGGCGTTGTTTCAATTTAGTGCCTGTCCGTTTTGTATCAAAGTTCGTAAAGAAATTGCCCGGTTAAATTTGCCAATAGCCAAAATAGATGCCCAGCACAATGAGCAGAATCGTGCGGCATTAGCTGCGGGCGGTGGTCGTGTGAAAGTGCCCTGCTTGCGTATTAATCAAAGCAATGGCGAGCAACAATGGTTGTATGAGTCGCGCGATATTATTCAATATTTGCAACAGCGCTTTGCCGGCTAAGCGGTTGTTATAAACCCTGCCGCTATCTTTCAGCAAAGGGCAGTAAAGCCACAGCCTGATGGGCATATTGTTGCAATTGGCGTTGCTCATTGTGGCAATACTGGACAACAGCTTCACTTAACACCGTGGTGTTAATGTCGTAAAAGCCGCTACGCATTACCGGCTCAAAACCACGTTGCAGCTTATGTTCACCTTGGGCGCCGGCATCGAAATAATGCAGTTTATGTTTGATGCAATAATCAATGCCCTGATAATAACAGCATTCGAAATGCAACCGATCAAACTCTGCCTCGCAACCCCAGTAACGACCGTACAAGGTATCGTCGGAAAAAAAGCACAATGACGCAGCCACGAGTTTGTCAGCATAAAATGCGGCAAATACCACTATTTGATCTGCCAGCTCCCGGCCCCACAGTTGAAATGTTTGCAGGGTTAAATAACCCTGATGCCCTGAGCGTTTGGCATAAGTTGCGGTATAAAACCGGTAAAACTGCAGCCAGAACGCCTCGTCCAGTTCGTTACCTAACAGCACTTTAAGCCGAATACCCTGCCCGGCGACTTTAGTGCGCTCATTACGGATCTGCTTGCGCCGGCGTGATGTTAAAGCGCCAAGAAAGTCTTCAAACTGATCGTAGCCCTTATTACGCCACTGAAATTGCACATCAAAGCGCTGTAACAATCCCAATGATTGCCATGCTGTTTGTTCGGTAGCGTCGTTATACAGTGTTTGAAACTGACTAAGCTTTAATTCCGTGCGTAGCTGGCGTATCTCCTGTAATACCTCGGCCATAATATCGTTGCGGTTATAACCGGGCGCAATGGCAAGTCGCGGGCCCTGAGCCGGTGTAAACGGTATAGCGTTTATCAGTTTCGGATAAAACTTCAGTCCGTGTTGCTGATAAGCCTGGGCAAACTGCCAGTCAAACAGGTATTCACCATAGGAGTGCAGCTTGAGGTAGGCCGGCATAATGGCCACAATATGGCCGTTATCCCGCACGACTAAATGCAGGCTTTGCCAACCGGTATGGTGCTGCTCTGAGCGCGCTGCTGAGTCGACACTGCCGCCATGCTCCAACGCCTGTAAAAAGCCATAACGGGTAAAGGGATAACTGCAGTTAAATAAAGCCTGCCAGCTCGCTTTATCTATGTCACTGATCGATGTCACCCAATGCAGCTGCATACCGTTACCTAGCGTGCTATGGCTATACGGCCGGTTTTGGCAAAACCGGGCCAGACACGAGGATTTGGCGCCAGCTCGAATAAATCGCCGTTCAGCCCGGTAAGTTGCTGCAGTACGCCAGCCTCCCTAGCGATATTGGCATTGGCTTTAAGGTGCACATCTTCGCCATGAGTCGGCACAGCAATATCTGGTTGCACCCAACGGTAGAGTAAATCCAGCTCTCCGCGATTTGGATGCCCGGATACATGAATAGGCAATGCCGTTTCGTGGCGTTGCAGGGTTTTAATTTGCCTGGCTTGAAACTGTTCGACCAGTCGGCCAATCAGCATTTCATTACCGGGGATAATAATTGAGCTAAAAATAACTAAATCGTCCTGCTCCAGCAGCAACAACGGATGGCTGTCTGCTGCCAGCCGGCTTAACGCCGCCTTGGGCTCGCCCTGAGAGCCGGTAGCGACAACTAATACCTCATGCTTAGGTAAGTAGCCAATGTGGCTGGCGTCAACCACCGTAAGCTCTGCCGGCCAATAGCCGGTTGCCCGCGCCGCGCCCACCATATTATCCAGCGATCGGCCAAGTAAGGCCAGATAACGGCCGGTTTTGACCGCAATACGCGCTAAGGAAATTAACCGCCCGACATTGGAGCTAAAACCGCTCACCACCACCCGCCCGGTCGCCGCTTTAATTACCTGATGTAGCGCAGTGGCACACTCAGTTTCAGATATCGAAAAGCCGTCGCGAAGCGCATTAGTAGAGTCACAGACCATCGCAGTAATGTTCTGCTGTGCCAGCCGTTTAAATACCGCAGGTTTAAACGCTCTGCCCGTGATAGGTTGGGCATCAATTTTCCAGTCCGCGGTATGAAACACATTACCGGCCGCTGTTTTTATTACCAACGCATGCGGTTCTGGAATCGAGTGTGTAATCGCCAGCCAGTGCAGACAAAACGGGCCAATATTAATGGTGGCGCCGCTGCTGACTTCAACAATAGGCATTACGTCAAGTAACGCGTTACCTGCCAGCTTACGCCGTAAAACCTCAGCACTGAATGCTGTGGTATACACCGGGCAGTTAAAGCGCTGCCATAAGTGAGGCAGCGCACCGATATGATCTTCATGGGCGTGGGTAATCACAATGCCGCATAAATTCTCGCATTGCTGGCTAATAAAGGCCGGATCGGCAGCCAGCACCTCGGCATTGGCGTTAGGCGCGTCGGGCTGATAGTGCGGTGACAGCGGGCTGTTAAATGTCACGCCACAATCTACCATCAACCACTTGCCGGCATGGCCATACAAATTCATGTTCATACCAATTTCACCGGTACCGCCAAGGGGCAAAAACCACAAATCGGCGTCACCTGGCAGCGCATTCGCGCTTAGGGTGTTAATAACGATCTCCTTAAATTTTTTCCAGTCGTTCAGCCTGATCTAACTCTGTCTGAAGTCGTTTATTTTCGTTTGCGCGTGGTTTAGCAAAGCGTGCTAACGCCAGATACAGCACAGGAGTGAGGAATAATGTAAAGACAACAGCAATACCTAGACCACCGAATACCACCCAACCGATTGCCCTGCGCGCTTCAGCGCCCGCACCGGTAGATAGAATAAGTGGCAGTGCACCAAATAACGTCGACAGCAAGGTCATCGCAATAGGCCGCAAGCGGATACTCGCTGCTTGCTCCACAGCCTGACGCACCGAATATCCTTTATCACGCAGTTGATCAGCAAACTCAACCAGCAGAATAGCATTTTTCGCCAGCAAACCAATCAGCATTACCAAGCCAATTTGCGAATAGATATTAATGGAAGTGCCGGTAAGAAATAATGCAAATAATGCAGCAGCAATGCCAAAAGGCACCGTTGCCATTACCACGACAGCGCTGTTCACGCTTTCAAATTGTGCAGCCAGCACCAGCAGTACGATAATAAACGCCAGTACATAGGTTAGCGTAACTTCGCGTGCAGTATCTTCAAAGGTTTGCGCTTCACCTAAGAATATTAAACCAATGTTAGCTGGCAAGGTTTGCTCTGCCAGTGTACGCAGCTGCTCGACAGCTTGTTGTAGCGGAAAATCTGCTGGCAGCTGCATCTCAAGTTCGATTGCCCGGCGCTGTGCCTGGCGTTCCAGCTCAGCGGCGACTCCCTCTTCACTGATATAGGCCAGACTAGATAGCGGCACCAGACCACCGCTACTTGAACCCACATACAAATTTGCCAGATCGGCAGGATCTTTGATCTGATTAGTCTGTGCCTGTAAAATGATTGGAATTGCCTGATCACCGACATTCAAATCGGCTAAGTCATCGCCGTTTATTGCAACCCGCAAGGTGGTAGCAATGTCTGACAGCGGCACGCCGAGCTCTTTCGCACGGCGCCGGTCGATATTCACCCGCAATTGCGGCTGGGTTGGCTGATACGAAATACGCGGCGTGCCAAGCGCCGGTAATTGTTGCTGAATAGCTTTGGCAAAGCCCTGAGCCGCAGTAAAAATGCTGTCGTAGTTCTCGCCTGTTAACGCAAGCTCCAGCCCACCGCCCTGGCCTCGCAAGTTAAGACTGTTAGAGCCAAAAGCCCTTGCTGGCGCACCTGGAATAGCCGCCAGCGGGCCGCGTATTTCATCAATAATCTCCTGCTGCGAACGCGTGCGTTCATTCCAGTGCTTCAGCGGTACTGTGATAAATGTCAGGTTTGGATCCCATTGCCCTACCACGGTGTATATTGAATCTATATCGCCGCCATTAACATAGGGCAGCAAAATATCTTCCATTTTGTCAGCCTGGCGGTCCATAAAATTAAGCCCAACGCCATCGGGCCCGCGGGCGAATATGCGCACCGTACCGCGATCTTCAGTTGGCAGTAATTCATTATCCAAAAAGGTGTAAGCACTTAGTGCAGCCATCGCTGCCAACACGCACGCAATAAATACCCACCAGGCATTATCTAATGCGGTATGCAGCGCGCGCTGATACACACCGATAATACGATTGCCTGCATTGGCCAAACGGTTGTGACTATTCCTCTTCAGTGGTAAGCGCGCCGTTAATGCCGGCACCAATCACAGTGCGACGAAAGATGAAATAATTACCGACATGGCCAGCACACCACCAAATTCACGGAATAAGCGCCCGGCTGTTGACGGTAAAAATGCGATAGGCACAAATACTGCCACTAATACGGCAGTGGTCGCTACCACGGCGAAAAACACTTCCCTGGTACCAATAACGGCAGCAGCACGCGCGCCAAGTCCCATTGTTCTGCGCCGTTGAATGTTTTCTGTCACGACTATGGCGTCGTCGACGATTAACCCTGTAGCCAGCACTAATGCCAGTAAGGTGAGAATATTAATAGAAAAGCCCATGAACCATATCGCTGCCAAGGCACCAATTAATGATACCGGTATCGATAATGCGGGAATTAACGTGGCACGCCCTGAGCCGATAAATAACCATAATGTGGCGATAACTAAAATTATGGTCAGTGCCAGCGATGTAAGCACTTCTTTTACCGAGCTACGAATAAACTCAGCATCATCGGAGGTAACTTGGATCTGCAACTGCGGAAAACGCTGTTTTACCTGCTCGACTAACGCCAGTACGTTATCAGAGATTTCTATTGTGTTTGAACGGGCCTGACGGATAACCCCCAGTCCAATCACTGGTTTTCCGTCTAAACGCACCATGCTTTGTGCATCTGCCGGACCAAAATAAACGGTCGCGATGTCACCAATACGAGTGTTACCGCTGACAATAATATCGGCGACTTGCTCGGAAGTAACCGAGGTAGCGTCTGCCCGCACAATCAGTTGCTGATCAGTTGATTTCATACTGCCGGCAGGAACATCAAATGGTGCCTGTCGAAGCGCTGCAGCCACGTCGGTTACCGACAGGTTAAAACTGGTAAGCCGCAGCGGGTCAAGTAGTACACGCAAAACGCGCTCTCTGTCTCCGTTCAAACGCACGTCTGCAACGCCTGGCACACTGAGAAAAAGTGGCGCCAGATCGGTTTCGACTTGCTGCGTCAAACTTTCCAGATCCAGGGTGTCACTGGATACTGCAATACTGACAACCGACTCGGCATCGTTGTCCGCTTTAATTACTGCTAAACGCTCGACTCCATCAGGTAGCTCCCGCTGCACACGACTGACGGCTTCACGTGTTTCATTTGCTGCATCATCTAAATTTGTACCCGGGCGAAATTCAACACGAATACGTGAGCTGCCTTCTTCACTGGAAGCGTTTATTGACTTTACACCACTGACACGTGCTACCGCGCCTTCAAGCTTGCTGGTTATCTCTGTATCGACGGTTTCTGGCGAGCCACCCGGAAACGCGGCGGTAACTGAAACAATTGGCCGGTCGACATCGGGCAATTCACGTACCTCGATGGCGTTTAACGCGGCAAAGCCGGCAATAATGATCAGTAAGTTCAGCACAACTATTAAGACTGGCCGGCGTATCGATAACGACGGTAAATCGTGTTTAATAATCGGCGGGGTCATAACACCATTTCCTTATTGGCTAAACTGTGAACGGCCTGGCCTTCGCGCAACGTTTGCACCCCCTCAACAATCAGTTCGTCGTCTTGCTGCAGCTTGCCTTCAACCAGCAAGCGGCCGCTTAAACGCTGTTTTATTTGCACATCAACGCGCTTGGCTTTGCCATCTTCAACCAGCCAGATATAGGGGCTGGTGGCGCCCCATAGCAACGCAGCCTCTGGGATCACGGCATATTTTGCTCCGGCAAGTTGCAAAGTCACACGAAAACTCATGCCAGGCCGATACAAATCATCTTGGTTATCAAGTAAGGCCCGCACGCGAATGCTGCGGTTAACGTTATCAATACGCGAGTCAACCTGAGTAATTTTCGCTGTTATGCGCTCTCCGTTGCTTTGCCATGGCTCCAGCTCTACGCTGGCATTGCCTTGCACAACTGGCAACGCGGTTTCTGGCGCATTAAAATTTATCAGCAGTTGCTCACGGTTATCTATTGTTGTGATTACAGTTTGCTGCGTAATGCGGTCACCCGGTTCAATGTCAGTAAACCCAACCACACCGGTAAAAGGTGCGCGCACTGTTCTGTCGTCAAGTTCGGTTTTAGCTTCTTTTAACTGCACTTTAAGCAGATCGCGTGCAGTCATTGCATCGTCCAACGCACTTTGTGCAATAGCACCGCTTTTTCGGCTTTGTTGCAACCTGAGCACGGTGCGCTCTGCATCGGTTAATTGAATCGTGGCTCTGTCGACCGCAACCTGCTGGCGGCGCGAATCAAGCTGCAGCAGAATAGCGCCGGCAGAAACATTCTGTCCCGGGACGAAATTGACTGCGGTTACTTTATCGGCAACGGCGGGAAATATCACCACTGAGCGTACAGCTTCGGCGGTGCCTACCGCCTCTACGCGGCTGGTTTGTTGTTCAAAAATTATGGCCGTCGTGATTACCGGTGCCGCTTGTCTGGTTTGCGCTTGTTGAGCATGCAGATTAACCGCTATTACAGCGCTCAGTAGCCATACTGCGTGGCGTATTACCGTCATTTTATTGTCCTATTGGGCCGATTTGTGGATCTACCATAGACAATATACGGCCTCAGCCTACAGATGATCAAAAAAGGCTGTCCATACGCGATGGACAGCCTTTATCAAACGTCAGGCTACATTAATCACAGCTGCAAACAGCTATTTAACTAAATCAAGCGGATTTGACGCTCTCGATCCAGTTATTAACCCGTTTTTCCAGCACATTAAGTGGCAAGGCGCCTCCACCCAACACCGTGTCGTGGAACGCACGGATATCAAACTTATCACCCAGCTCTGCTTTAGCTTTACTGCGCAGTTCCAGAATTTTTAACATGCCAATTTTGTATGCTGTCGCTTGACCTGGCCAGACAATATAACGACGGACTTCAGAGATAACCGCGCCTTGAGCCACAGGCGTTTTTTCCATGAAGTAATCTATCGCTTGTTGCTCAGTCCAGCCTTTGCTATGCAAGCCGGTATCGACAACTAAACGCACTGCACGCCACATCTCTGTAATCAAACGGCCAAAATCTGAATAGGGATTTTGGTAAGCGCCCATCTCTTTTGCCAGTAACTCTGAGTACAGCGCCCATCCTTCTGAATAAGCCGTAAAACCAGCCTGCGTGCGAAATGTTGGTACTGAGGTTAGCTCCTGAGCAATGGAAATTTGCATATGGTGTCCAGGGTTACCCTCGTGATAGGCGATGGCTTCCATTTCATTTTTTGGCATAGAGCGCATGTCAGATAAATGCGCGTAATAGACTCCAGGTCGCGCACCATCCGGCGTGCCCGGGAAGTAATGCTGTGCTGCACCAGGTTGCTCGCGAAACGGCTCTACACGTTTAACGATTAGATCAGCTTTGGGCAGAATGCCAAAATATTTTGGCAGTTGTTCATTGATATAAGCCAGGTATTGGCGAGAGTCTTCCAGATAAGCTTCACGCCCCGCATCCGTTTCCGGATAATAAAACTGGTCATCCTCTTTTATAAACTTAAAGAACGCTTTTAAATCCCCTTTAAAGCCTACTTTATCTTTGATGGTGATCATTTCTTCTGTCAGGCGAGCCACTTCATCCAGACCAATCTGGTGGATCTGTTCGGCAGTAAGATCGGTCGTGGTTGACACTTTTAACCGGTAGTTATAATAGTCGGTGCCGCCAACCTGCTTACCCACCCCGGTGGCTATTTCATCGGCAAATTTACTATCCTTGGTCAGCCACTGTTGCAGTGCGCTGTAAGCTGGCAGGAAATGCGTCTGCAGCGCGGCTTTGGTGTCGTCGGTCAGCGCTTGTGCCTGCTCGTCGGTTAATTTGTCTGCTTTTACCAAAGCGTCAATTTTACCTTTAGCATCAGCCCACAGCGGAATATCCTGCTCTGCATCGGTAAACGGCGCACCGTTTATCAGGTTATTAATTTGCTCAAGCACACCTTCATAGGCAAAGCGCGGTGGCCGGACATCATGTTCCGCATTGGCTTGTGCCCGTTCCAGCAGTTGGGTTAAGGCCCGGCTAATGCCCTCAATCCGCTTAACATAGGCCTGCATATCTTCGGCCGTATCCACTTTGTGGAAGTTAATCATTATCTGCGGCAGCATGGCATGAATGCCTTGCATTTGAGTAAACACGTAACCGTTCTTGCGGAACTGCACTCCCTGCTTGGCCTGCTCGTACTGATAAATCCAAATGTCGTAGGATGTTTGAGCCTCGGGTTCCAGCTTACTGTAATCGAAGCTGCTCTTCAGCTCCTGAACCGTTTTTGCTAACCAGGCAAGTTGTTCATCAGCCGCAGCAATTGATGTGTCGTCAACCTGATCGTACTTGTCCTTACGGCCCAAAAAGGTCATTTGCAGTGGGCTTTGCTGCAATTGCTGCTCATACATTTCGTCAAACCATTGGTTTAGACGCTCAGTTTCAGATTGTTGGGTTTGCTCAGCGACAGTTTCAGCGGCTGTAGTGACAGTCTTTTCCGGAGCCGGACTGCAGCCGGCAAGAATACCGGCAACAGTTAAGGCAATCAGGGACTTATGCATAACGAAGGTTCCTTGTTGTTTTGGTTATAACCACAACACAGCCTACCCTTATGCAAATCAATAGTCTAAAAACTAATTGTAAGCAGCTTTGTCTGATTCAGGCACTAACCCGCTTATATTGCCGGTATTGAGGTAACCAAAAGTTATCTTCAATTTTTTGCTGCAGTACGGCGTCATCCAGTTCCAGCGCTAATCCTTGTTGCATCGCTACTTTCGCTACGTTAAAGGCAATCTGTTTACTCAACGCAGCAAGCTCAGTGAATGCCGGTAGCAATCCACCGCTGCCAGTGTTCGCTTTTGGTGACGCACCTGCCAACGTTTTACTGGCCGCTCGTAGCATCTCATCACTAATTAGCCGCGCCTTACAGGCTATAACGCCCAAACCGATACCCGGGAAAATATAACTGTTGTTACATTGCGCAATCGGGTACTGTTTTCCGTTATACGTAACCGGTGGGAATGGGCTGCCAGTGGCAATAATAACATCACCGTCGGTCCACTTTATGACTTGCTCTGGCGTTGCTTCAACCTGCCTTGACGGGTTACTTAACGGGAAAATAATGGGGCTGTCACAACCGGCCTTCATCGACCGGATTACCGCTTCTGTAAACAATCCAGCCTGGCCAGATACGCCAATCAGAATGCCGGGTTTGGCACAATTCATTACGTCACGCAAACTTGGAAATTCGCTGCTGTAACTCCAGTTGTCAATGGCTGCTGCCGGCTGCGCCAGGGCTTGTTGGAAGTCTCTGAGCCCCGGTGTGGTATCTGTTAACAGGCCAAGGCGGTCAATCATATAAATCCGGCTTCGGGCTTCGGCTTCGCTAAGTCCTTCTGCTACCATCTGGCTAATTACCTGCTCGGCAATACCACAGCCGGCAGAACCCGCGCCAACAAACACCACTTTTTGTTCTGACAGCTTGGCATTTTTGCTGCGACAGGCAGCCAGCAAGGTGCCTACCGTTACTGCAGCTGTGCCCTGAATATCGTCATTAAAACAACAGACCTGTTCGCGATAACGCTGTAACAGCGGCATGGCATTGGGCTGAGCGAAGTCCTCAAACTGAATAATAGCTTCTGGCCAGCGACGCTTAACAGCTTGTATAAACAGATCGACAAACTCATCATACTCAGCCTGACTAATGCGTTTTTGCCGCATCCCCATATACATAGGGTCGTTCAGAAGCTTTTCGTTATTGGTGCCTACGTCCAGCATCATGGGTAACGTATACGCCGGGCTTATGCCACCGCAGGCGGTATATAGCGATAATTTACCGATAGAAATACCCATGCCGCCGATACCTTGATCACCAAGCCCCAGCACACGCTCACCATCGGTTACCACAATAACCTTAACTTTACGTTTGGTTGCATTACGCAGCACGTCATCCAGTTGGTGTCTGTCGTTGTAGCTGATAAATAAGCCCCGCGCGCTACGGTATATATCTGAGAATTGTTCGCACGCGTCGCCGACAGTTGGCGTATAGATGATTGGGATCATCTCTTCAAGATGTTGCTGCAACAAACGATAAAACAGGGTTTCATTGTTATCCTGGATGGCCCGCAAATAAATATGTTTATTGATGGCGGTGTCAAAGCTTTTGTATTGCATGTAAGCACGGCTGACTTGCTCTTCAATCGTCTCATAACGAGGTGGTAACAAACCTGCCAAGTTAAATGCCAAACGTTCCTCACTGGTAAAGGCACTGCCTTTATTTAACAATGGTGTTTCTAATAAAGCGGAACCGGAATAGGCGGTATAAAGCGGAGACTTTTTTATTGTACTGCTCATGGGTAATTATCCGAAAAGCAGGCAGAAGACAAACACGTTGCGTCCTGCCCGACTGAAAATTAATAGATAGTGCTAATTCTGGGATTTAATACCGACAAAATGAATAAACCCTCGGTATTACTAAAATCGATGGCACGAATGACATCTTGTTGGGTAAGTTGCAATAATTCTAACACAAAAGGGTCGATTAGCTGCCGGGTTGAATACATCTCAGGGTGCTGATTGGCCAGTGCTAATCTAACGGCAAGGTATATTACTAACTGTGCTGTATTTTTTTGCTGAAATTTATAACTATGCTGCAAGGTGACCGGTTCGACAATGCTGTCTGGTAACTGCCACAAATGCAACAACTCACCGCCGCACTCTGCATAGCTAAAACCCAGCTCACGTTGTTGAATGTGCCAGGGTTTTTCTTCGGCCGTGTAATTTTGACAGCGATGTGCCAGCTCTGCATCGTTGTGAAGTACTACCATTTCGCCGATATTGTGCAGCAATCCAGCTACATAGTACCTATCAGTAGGTTTCAGCTGACAGCATTGCGCCAGGAACTTAGCAATTAGCGCTGCGTTAACGCTTTGCTCCCAAAACCTTTCTAAATCGATAGCTGAGGTATCTATTTTACTGCAGGCAGAAGCAATGCCAATACTGACTACAAGGTTATAAACCTGAGTTTTTCCTAAAACCAGCAATGCTTTACTAACACTCTCTACCTGATAAGGTAAATTGTAGATTGCACTATTGGCGAGTTTTAACAGTTTAGAAGTCAGTACCGGATCGAGTAAAATCACCTCTGCCACTTCATCTAAACTGGCGGTGTCAGAGTCCATCAACTGTTTTACTTTTAAATATCCCTCCGGTAAAGCAAACAGATCTGCAACATTCTGTGCATATTGCAAGGCTTTCATCGGATATTGTCTCCTGTAGCGCACACACTCGAAAGTGCACCAGCTATAAGTGTTACTGCTTGGGCAGATATTACAAGCTTTGGCGGGAAAAACTTACTGTTTTTTGTCAGAATAACATTTTAATGCGCTTAGTTAACAAAACTGCTGCAGATCAGCTCCGACTGATCCGCAGCACACCTTACTATGCGACCAGGCTGCGCAGCATCCAGGCTGTTTTTTCATGTACTGTCATACGTTGTGTTAACAGGTCGAGCGATACTTCATCGGCAGCGTCATCTGCTACCGGCACAATAGAGCGCGCAGTTTTAGCTATCGCCTCTTGCCCTTCAACTAAATCTCTAATCATTTGATCTGCACTGGGAATGCCGTCAGCTTCTTTAATGCTGGTCAGTTTCGCAAACTCTTTGTACGAGCCTGGTGCAAATTCACCCAGCGCACGGATACGTTCAGCAATATCATCTACTGCAACTGCCAGTTCCATATACTGGGTTTCAAACAATGTATGCAGGGTCTGAAACATTGGGCCGGTGACATTCCAGTGATAGTTGTGTGTTTTTAAATACAGTGTATAGGTATCAGCCAGCAATACGGATAAACCACTAACTATGGCTTTACGTTGTTCTTCATTAATACCGATATTAACTTTCATGGCGGGTCCTCTTGGTTAGCGCATAACTATTCTAATAAAGCATAGCAGCTAAAATTCTTTCAGCCTTGTCAATTAAAACAGTGTCTTATAGCGCATGATTAAAAGCGTTTAAACAGACATGGGGACAGATATGGAGGAATTCAAGTAAAAAAAAGCCGGTCATGGCGGACCGGCTATTTATGGCTACTGTGTCATTTGCGCATTCAGGTACTCTTCATAGGTACCTACGAAATTGCGAACATCTTGATCAGTGATTTCAATAATGCGGCTGGCCAGGCTTGATACAAACTCGCGGTCATGGCTGACGAACAGCAAGGTGCCTTTGTAATGCTCTAATGCCAGGTTGAGTGATTCAATTGATTCCATATCCAGGTGGTTGGTTGGCTCATCCATTACCAGAATATTTGGCCGCTGCAGCATCAGTTTACCGAACAGCATGCGGCCTTTTTCGCCACCTGACAGCACTTTAACTGATTTTTTAATCTCATCCTGAGAAAACAGTAGCCGGCCCAAAATACCACGAATAGCTTGTTCGTCATCCGAAGGCTGCTTCCACTGGCTCATCCAGTCAAATAAGCTCATATCCGTCATAAACTCATGAGCATGGTCCTGAGCGTAGTAACCGATTTTACTATTTTCTGACCACTTCACTGTGCCTGATTCGGGTTTCAAATCGCCAACTAAACATTTAAGCAGTGTGGTTTTACCGATACCGTTAGCACCTAAAATGGCAACTTTTTCGCCAACTTCTATCGTCAGGCCTAAGTTTTTCAGTAATTTAAGTTCACCAAAGCTTTTGTTCAGCCCTTCCACTTCCAGTGCTAACCGATACAACTGCTTTTGTTGTTCAAAACGGATAAACGGATTTACACGGCTTGAGGCCTTTACTTCGTCCAATTGAATTTTATCAATTTGCTTGGCACGCGAGGTGGCCTGCTTAGCTTTAGATGCATTGGCCGAAAACCGGCTGACGAATGTTTGCAGCTCTGCAATCTGTGCTTTCTTCTTAGCATTATCAGACAACAAGCGCTCACGCGCCTGTGTGGCAGCAAACATGTATTCGTCGTAGTTACCCGGATATAAGCGTAATTCGCCGTAATCTAAATCTGCCATATGCGTACAGACACTGTTTAAGAAGTGACGGTCGTGCGAAATAATTACCATTGTGCTGTTACGTTCAGCCAGCACCGTCTCAAGCCAGCGAATAGTATTGATATCCAGGTTGTTGGTTGGTTCATCTAACAGCATAATTTCGGGATCAGCAAATAGCACCTGCGCCAGTAATACCCGTAATTTGAAACCCGGAGCAATAGCAGACATAGGTCCGAAATGCTGCTCTACCGGAATGCCGACACCGATTAATAGCTCGCCAGCACGCGACTCTGCCGTGTAACCGTCCATTTCACCGAATGCGACTTCAAGGTCAGCTACTTTCATGCCGTCTTCTTCGCTCATTTCTGCACTGGCATATATGCGGTCACGCTCTTCCTTAACCGCCCATAACTCCGCGTGCCCCATGATAACAGTATCAATGACTGAGTACTGTTCAAAGGCGAACTGATCCTGATGCAGTTTGGCAACACGATGATTTGGCTCGACGAATACATTACCAGCAGTAGGCTCCAGCTCCCGGCTTAAAATCTTCATAAAAGTCGATTTGCCGCAACCGTTTGCGCCAATTAAACCGTAGCGATTACCTTCGCCGAATTTAATAGATATGTTTTCAAACAGCGGCTTGGCGCCGAATTGCATCGTAATGTTAGCAGTTGATATCACAGTGTGTTCCAGAACAGGTTAAGACCGGCAGCCCGCGTGCTTAAAAGCCACCCAAAGGTAAAAAGTGCGCTACTATACGCGTTTTATTGGCGAAACTCAAAAAAAACGCCCGGCATGTACCAGGCGTGTTGTGTAGCTGCAGGTTTTTCAGCGTGGCATTACCGCTGACTTTGCGCCACGGCCGATTTACATAGTTCAGTAATGCGGTTCCAGTCTTTACTGGCAACTGCATCATCCGGGACTATCCAGGAACCGCCGACGCATTTCACATTCGGCAAAGCCAGATAATCGAGGAAGTTGTTCTCGTTGATACCACCGGTCGGGCAAAACCGGATATCAGCGAAAGGACCATAAATCGATTTTAAGGTTTTTACTCCTCCTGCCGCTTCTGCCGGGAAGAATTTGAAGTGGGTATAACCTAAATCTGTACCTTCCATCAATTCTGAAATACTGGCGATACCTGGGATTAACGGTATTGCTGCATCCTTTCCTGCTTGTAACAGCTCGCGGGTAAGGCCCGGACTAATTGCGAACTTCGCGCCCGCATCGACAACCTGTTTTAACTGTGCAGCAGTGGTAACAGTGCCGGCACCAACAATAGCATCGGGTACTTCCTGAGCCAGCAAGCGAATTGCGTCCATTGCCTGAGGGGTACGTAATGTGACCTCCAAAACTTTGATCCCACCCGCCAGCAGTGCTTTGGCCATAGGTACCGCGTCTGCCAGATCCTTGATGACGATCACAGGAACCACGGGCCCCTGGTCAAACAATGTGCCGGGTTGTAACTGCCAATTTTCAAATGCCATATTCTGTACTCGCCAAAGATTGTTTTAGGTAAACTGCGGCGCCGACTAAGCCAGGTTGCTCTGCAGTAACGACATAGGTGGCGATCTGGCGATTAAATGCGCTAAACCGGCCTTTTGCTTCAAAACGTGTTCTAAATTCACTTGCTGCCATCAACGGAAGTAGTTTGGGCACGATGCCGCCAGCGACGTAAACCCCGCCAAAAGTGCTGAGTGTCAAAGCTAAATCGCCGGCTACACTGCCTAACGTGGCAAAAAACTGCTGTACGGTCTGTGTCGCCAGCGTGGATTCTCCACTTAGCGCCAAGGCCGCAATTTGCGCTGCCGTTAATGGTTCAGCGTGCTGTTGCTGATAGGCGGCTAATGCCTGATAAATAGCCTCTAACCCAGGGCCAGACAACAAACGCTCTGGCGAGACATGGCCGTACTCCTTTGCCAGCCGTTGCTGAATAAACCATTCCTGCTCAGTTTGGGCGGCCCAATCAATGTGCCCACCTTCACCAGGCAGCGGGATAAACTTATCCTGTACCGTCAGTAAGTGTGCAACACCTAGTCCGGTACCTGCCCCGAGGACAGCCATCGGCTTCCCTGGCTGCACATCGCCTACACCCAGCTTAACTTTTTGCCCGGCTGACAGCGCGGGCAAACTCATTGCGACAGCGGTAAAATCATTAATCACCTGCAATGCATCTAAGCCGAGCTGCTGTTGCATGGCACCAATGGAAAACTGCCAGTGAAAATTGGTCATGCTGACCCAGTCGCTTGTGACAGGACACGCGATGGCAATGGCCACATGCTTAATTTCAGTTAGCTGTTGCTTTTGCTGATAATGTAATAATGCATCGGCAAGGGTGGCAAACTCGGCGCAGGGATACACCGCTACCTGGTCTAACTCAAGGCTGACAAGGTCTACGCGGCTAAACCGTGCATTGGTGCCACCGATATCGGCCACAATGGCATATGCAGGCAACTTAGCCATGCAGATGTTCCTCCGTGGTAAATAAACTACAGGCGCCTTGTTCTGCACCGGTTAGTTGACTGCGTAAGGCACCGAACATTTCCCGTCCCATGCCGTAGTAGCTTTCCGCCATGTCCATCGTCACAATGTCACGTGCTGCCAGCTCTGCATCAGAGACTAAAACCTCTAATCGCCCGGTTAAACCATCTACCAACATCATATCGCCAGTCTGAATGCGGGCAATATTGCCACCATCAACGGCTTCAGGTGTGACATGGATTGCTGCAGGCACTTTGCCTGACGCGCCTGACATACGCCCATCGGTTACTAACGCCACTTTATAGCCCCTATCCTGCAATACACCTAAGGGGGGGGTTAGCTTGTGCAACTCAGGCATGCCACAAGCTTTGGGCCCCTGAAAGCGCACAACTACGATACAATCTTTGTTTAACTCACCGGCTTTGAAAGCCGCATCTAACTCATGTTGACTGGAAAACACTACTGCAGGTGCTTTAACCACTTCGGTTCCCTCGCGTAGCGCTGAGGTTTTAATAACACCACGACCAACATTGCCAGACAGAACTTCTAAGCCACCGTGCGATTTAAATGGTTTTTTCACTGTAGCCAGCACGTCAGGATCCAAAGACTCTGCAGGTGCATCGACCCAGATTAGCTTGCCATTTTGCATGACAGGTTGTTGTGTATAGCGCCGCAGGCCAGGGCCTGCAACTGTTTGTACATCTTCGTGCAGCAAACCCGCGTCCAGTAGCTCGCGAATAAGCAATGCCATACCACCAGCATGCTGAAAGTGATTGATATCAGCCTGACCATTAGGGTAAATGCGGGTCAATAGTGGTGTCGCAGCAGACAATTCGGCAAAATCATCCCAGTTAACGATATAGCCTGCGGCTCGGGCCATCGCAATTAAATGCATAGTGTGATTGGTAGAACCACCAGTGGCGAGTAAACCAACGATACCATTTACAATGGCTTTGGCGTCAACCAGCTTACCGACAGGTAAATAGTCTGCACCCAGATCGGTTAACCGCGTTACTTGACGCGCCGCAGCTTTTGTCAGTTCGTCGCGCAACTCTGTGCCGGGATTAACAAAGGATGAGCCAGGTAAATGCAGTCCCATTATTTCAACCACTAGCTGGTTAGAATTGGCAGTGCCATAGAACGTACATGTGCCTGCGGAATGATAGGAAGCAGACTCAGCGGCCAGCAACTCTTCTTTACCAACCTTGCCTTCAGCAAACAGCTGCCGGACCCGGGCCTTCTCTTTGTTAGGTATACCGGAAGGCATTGGCCCGGCAGGCACGAAAACAAACGGCAGATGGCCAAAACTAAGTGCCGCCATAAATAAACCCGGCACAATTTTGTCGCATATGCCCAGCATTAAACCGCCGTCAAACATATTATGTGATAAGCCTACCGCAGCCGACATGGCGATAATATCGCGACTGAGCAAACTCAGTTCCATACCAGGCTGCCCCTGAGTTACACCATCACACATTGCCGGTACGCCACCGGCAAATTGTGCCACACTGCCCACTTCGCTTATCGCTTGCTTTATTATTGCCGGATAGTGCTCATAAGGCTGATGTGCCGACAGCATGTCATTGTATGACGACACTATGCCGATATTGGCTTTGGTCAGACTACGTAAATCGCCTTTATCCTGCTGATTACAGGCAGCAAAACCATGTGCTAGGTTGCCGCAGCTCAGTACGCCACGATGCGGGCCCTTTAACCGTGCTTTTTCCAGTCGTTGCAGGTAAATTCCCCGGCTTTTCTGGCTGCGAGCAATAATTCTGTCGGTTACTTTCTGAATAACAGGATCCATGATCACCCTCTATTTTTCGCTGTACATCACAGTAACTTGCGCTACAGGATGGTGTAAAAAAGCCCGGATTGGCATTGTTAATACGTCCTGCTCTGCCATGGCGCGTTGCAATACGGCAAGTTTATTGGCGCCAACCAAATGCAGGAAAATATGCCGGCTGTTAAGCAGCCGCGGCAAGCTGAGCGACATACGCTGATAAGGTGCAGTTTGCGGTTCAACGGCTAGTACCGCAGCAGCATCATCTGCCAAACCTGACTGCAATTGTTTACTACATGGAAATAGCGAGGCTGTATGGCCATCTTCACCCATTCCCAGTATCACTGCATCAAAAGTAGGTAATTTGCTAATACGCGCTAAAACTTCTGTCACGCCATCAAATGCTGACGCGGTGTCGGCATACAGGCTGACAAAACGTGCTGCACTAGCGTTGTTTTGTAGCAAGGTTGCTTTTACCAGACGTTCATTTGAGTCTGGCTGAGTGGCATCAAGCCAGCGATCATCAGCCAGTAACACTGTTACTTTATTCCAGGCTAATGCCGCCAGACTTAAAGTGTTAAACAGCGCTTTTGGCGTATTGCCGCCTGACACCACTAAATAGGCTTCACCTCTGCGCTCAATAGCCTGCTGCAGGATATTGACCAGACGGCCAGCAAAATCATTATTTAAAGCGCTGGTGTCACCAAACGATTGCAACTGCATCATACTTTATTCTTCCCAGTTACGGTCATCACGGGCCAGCATCGAAATAGCGGCGACCGGGCCCCAGCTTCCCGCCTGATAGGTTTTAGGCGGTTCGTTACTGCTTTTCCACGCATCCAGAATACCGTCAACCCATTTCCAGGCGTATTCCACTTCGTCACGGCGGACGAACAGGTATTGGTTACCCAACATTGCTTCAAGCAATAATCGCTCGTAGGCGTCAGCAATACGCTGTGATTTAAAGGTTTCATCAAAACTTAAATCGAGCTTACTTTCTTGCAGGCGCATATTTTCGCCCAGGCCAGGTATCTTGTTTAGTACCTGGATCTCTACGCCCTCATCAGGTTGCAAGCGGATAATCAGTTTATTGGCAGGTAATTGGTTGTAAGTCGCATGAAAAATGTTATGCGGTTGCGGTTTAAAGCAAATAACGACTTCGCTTAGTTTTGACGCCATACGTTTACCGGTACGCAAGTAAAACGGCACTCCGGCCCAGCGCCAGTTGTCGATGTCCACTTTAATCGCGACAAAGGTTTCTGTTTTGCTGTTCGGCCGCGCACCTTCTTCGTCTAAATAGCCTGGCGCCGCCTTCCCGGCAACAAAACCATTGGCGTACTGACCTCGTACAGTTTTTTCCTGAATATTGCTGATATCAATTCGACGCAGTGCTTTGAGTACTTTAAGTTTTTCGTCCCGGATACTGTCGGCATCCAATCGTGCCGGAGGTTCCATTGCAATTAACGTTAACACCTGTAACAGGTGATTCTGTACCATATCGCGCATCTGACCAGCATCGTCATAATAACTCCAGCGACCTTCTACCCCAACTTCTTCCGCCACAGTAATTTGTACATGGTCTATAGAGTTATGATCCCAGTTCCCGGCAAAAATTGCGTTAGCAAACCGCAGTGCCAGCAAGTTCAGCACGGTTTCTTTGCCCAGATAATGGTCGATGCGGTAAATCTGACTTTCGTTAAAAAATTCGGCTACCTGATCGTTGATAACCTTAGAGGACGCTAAATCATGACCAATCGGCTTCTCCAGCACTACCCTCGCCGGCTCGGCCGCCAATCCAGCTACGGCAAGCCCTTTACAGATAGCACCAAATAACGACGGCGGAGTGGCAAAATAACTGACGGGTACACGCTTGCTGCTATCGGTTACTGCTGACAATTTTCTATAATCGGCCTCATTGGCCAAATCCAGCTGCACATATAAAAGTTTTTGTTGCAGTCGTTGCCAAATAGCGTTATCCAACGGTTCTTTCAAAAATTTATTCAGGTTGGTTAACACCAATTCAGCATAAGCCTCTGTCGACATTTCATCGCGCGCCACGCCGATAATGCGTGAATTGGCACAGAGTAAATCGGCTTTTTCTAATTGGTACATAGCCGGCAACAGCTTACGCCGTGCTAAATCGCCCTTAGTACCAAACAGAATTAAATCGCATGCTGAATTTTGTGCTGTTGCCGTCATAACTGACCCTTGATTTGGATGTAATTTTACAACACTTAAGCCATACTAACGCAGCATAATGGCGTTGTAAACCGAATAACCTGTAACTAAATTACAGTTTGCGTAAAGTTTTGACTATTCTTATATATTAAGGCAGCCTTAGCAACGGATCTGTCGCTTTGTAGTAAATTTAATACTAAATTGACGACAACATTGTCGGGTAACCACCCGCATTACACTTAGTGTCAGCCTAATTATAAGTCAGGAATAGCCGGATGAATGTGCTGGAAAAAATCGTTACGAGCGTGAACAGTTTTAGTAAGTCGGAACGTAAAGTTGCCGATGTAATTCTGGCTAATCCGCAAACTACGATACACAGTAGTATAGCGGCATTAGCCAAAATGGCTGATGTTAGCGAGCCTACCGTTAACCGCTTCTGCCGCAGGTTGGATACCAAAGGTTTCCCCGACTTTAAACTTCATTTGGCACAAAGCCTGGCAAATGGCACACCTTACGTTAACCGCCATGTTGAAGAAGAAGATGGCCCTGAGGCGTATACGGCTAAAATCTTTGAATCAACAATGGCCGCGCTGGATACCGCCAGGCAGCGTGTGGATATCAATACAGTAAATCGTGCAGTTGATGTGTTGACACAAGCGAAAAAGATTTCATTTTTTGGTCTTGGCGCCTCAGCCTCAGTCGCCCACGATGCGCAAAACAAATTCTTCCGTTTTAATGTGCCGGTAGTATGTTTTGATGACATCGTCATGCAGCGCATGAGCGCTATAAACAGTGCCGAAGGCGATGTTGTGGTGTGTATCAGCCATACTGGCCGCACAAAAAATCTGTGTGATATTGCGGCGATAGCACGGGAAAACGATGCAACCGTGATAGGTATAACCGCTTATGACAGCCCACTGGCAAAAGAATGCACCTTGGTTTTGTCGCTGGATGTACCTGAAGACACTGATATGTATATGCCGATGGCTTCACGTGTGGCGCAACTGGTATTAATTGATATTCTGGCAACCGGCTTTACGTTGCGCCGGGGGAGTAAGTTCCGGGAAAATCTGAAGAAAGTCAAAGACAGTTTACGGGGTTCCCGCTTCGATAAAAAAGATTTTAATAACTAATTCAGTAGGTGCAGTTCGTTAAGAACTGCACCTACCTGTCGCGTTTTTT
>JBFKFH010000016.1:0-24913 GCA_041618685.1 Rheinheimera sp. | reverse complement strand
TCCTTTCAACGCATATTCACGCAGATGGCAAATACTCAGAGCTGTTGTACGTAGACAACCCAATTCGTGGTGAAGAGCAGTCAGTGCACCAGTCTTGGGGCTCGATGAAAGGCAATGATGTATTTAAGGTTGCAGTAACAAAGTTGTCGGAAGTAGTAGAACAGACACTGGCTGCGAACAATCTGCAAAAATCACAGATAGACTGGCTGGTACCACATCAGGCCAACTTACGCATTATTTCTGCTGTTGCACGTAAGCTGGATATGTCGATGGAGCAGGTAGTGATCAACCTGGACCGCTACGGCAATACCTCAGCAGCAACCGTGCCTACGGCGTTGGACGAAGCAATTCGAGATGGCCGTATTAAGCGCGGTCAGACATTATTACTTGAAGCCTTTGGTGGTGGTTTCGCCTGGGCTTCAGCGCTGGTGCGTTATTAAACGCAGGTTGAAATTTTTATTTTTTCAGGACAGACAATGACAGGCAAACTTGCAATCGTTTTCCCCGGACAGGGCTCACAAACAGTAGGCATGCTGAGTGACTTGTATCAGCAATATAGCGTTGTACAACAGACATTTAGTGAAGCTTCCGCCGCCCTCGGTTATGACTTGTGGTCACTGGTTGCCAACGGGCCGGAGGCTGATCTAAATGAAACGCACCGCACTCAGCCGGCACTGTTAACCGCGTCCGTTGCTGTATGGCGGTTATGGCAGCAGCAGAATGGCACCACGCCTGCTTATTTTGCCGGTCATTCATTGGGTGAGTATTCTGCGCTGGTATGTGCCGGCGTGTTATCGCTGGCTGATGCGGTGCAGTTGGTAGAAAAGCGCGGTAACTATATGCAACAGGCCGTACCTGCCGGAGTGGGCGCGATGTCTGCGATTATTGGTTTGGATGACGCTGCTATTGCCAAGGCATGTGCTGAAGCCGCTCAAGGCGAAATCGTGTCACCGGTAAACTATAATTCGCCTGGACAAGTAGTTATTGCTGGCCATAAAGCGGCTGTTGAGCGCGCCGGCGAATTATGTAAAGCAGCCGGCGCAAAGCGTGCCTTGCCATTGCCGGTAAGTGTACCATCGCATTGCGCGCTAATGCGTCCGGCAGCCGATAAACTTGCTTCAGATTTAGCTGCACTTAACTTCAATGCGGCAGTCATACCCGTGGTAAATAATGTCGATGTCGCGATATCATCTGATGCCAATGTGGTAAAAGATGCGTTAGTACGTCAGTTATACAGCCCGGTACGCTGGACCGAAACCATCGAATGGCTGGCAGCGCAAGGAGTATCGGACATTCTGGAGTTGGGCGCTGGAAAAGTATTGAGTGGCCTGATTAAACGTATTGATAAGAATATTGTGGCCGCCTCTGTTGGTGACGTAGCCTCACTGCAAGCTGCACTGGCAGCAGAATAAGGACCTAACATGACAAATTTTATTTCACTGGATGGCAAAGTCGCATTGGTAACCGGGGCTAGCCGGGGTATTGGTCGCGCTATTGCCGAGCAACTGGCTGCGCTGGGTGCTAAAGTGGTTGGTACTGCTACATCTGAAAAAGGTGCTGATGCGATCAGCAGCTATTTAGGTGACAAAGGCTGTGGTCTGGTGTTAAATGTGGGCGATACGGCGTCCATTGAACAATGTTTAGAACAAATAAAAAACCAGTTTGGTGATATTGATATTTTGGTTAATAATGCCGGCATTACCCGTGACAATTTATTAATGCGAATGAAAGATGACGAATGGTTTGACATTATGCAAACTAATTTGACGTCGGTATATCGGTTGAGTAAAGCGGTAATGCGTAGCATGATGAAAAAACGCTTTGGTCGTATTATCAGTATTGGTTCGGTTGTGGGCTCTATGGGCAATGCCGGCCAGACAAATTATGCTGCGGCAAAAGCCGGTGTCCTGGGGTTTACCAAGTCGTTGGCCAAAGAAGTGGCATCGCGCGGTATTACAGTAAATGCCATTGCGCCGGGTTTTATTGATACCGATATGACCAAAGATTTAACGGATGAACAAAAGGAAGCAATTTTTAGCCAGGTACCGGCTAATCGTTTGGGACAACCTGACGAAATTGCTGCCACAGTAGCGTTTTTAGCGTCTAATCAGGCGGCCTACATTACTGGTGAAACAATTCACGTAAACGGCGGTATGTATATGGTGTAAGTAGGGGAGTTATAAAGCAGGTTTGACCAGCATAAAATGCTGTTATCCAAGCTTGCAACCCACTTAGCTAACGCATAAACTAGCGCCACACAAAATTGCACGAACTGTTGCGATTTATATGAGAAAAAGGAAGAAAAGATGAGCAACATCGAAGAACGCGTTAAGAAAATCATTATCGAACAGCTGGGCGTTAAAGAAGACGAAGTAAAGCACGAAGCGTCTTTTGTAGAAGACCTGGGCGCAGATTCACTGGATACAGTGGAATTAGTTATGGCGCTGGAAGAAGAGTTTGATACTGAAATTCCTGACGAAGAAGCTGAAAAAATCACGACTGTTCAGTCTGCTATTGATTATATCAAAGCACACGCTGAGTAAGCGAACAGCTTGCAGAACGGGTAGCTAAGCTACCCGTTTTCGTTTTAAGATCAATGAAAATTTCCATGGCGGAGGGTTTTGTGGCAAAACGTCGTGTGGTAGTTACCGGTTTAGGCATGTTAACGCCGCTGGGTAATGATGTTGCCTCAAGCTGGCAAGGCTTACAGCAAGGTAAAAGTGGCATATCACTGATCGAGCACTTCGATATCAGTGCATACACTACTAAGTTTGCTGGTTTGGTAAAAAACTTTGATGTAGAACCATTTTTCTCAGCAAAAGAAGCTAAGAAAATGGATCTGTTTATTCAGTATGGTGTCGCTGCCGGGATCCAGGCATTTCGTGACTCAGGGATTGAAATTACTGAGCAGAATGCTCCCCGAATTGGTGCCGCTATAGGTTCTGGCATTGGTGGTCTTGGTTTAATTGAAGAAAACCATACAAAGCTAATGAACAGTGGCCCTAAGCGGCTATCACCGTTTTTTGTTCCCTCGACCATTATCAATATGATAGCCGGTCAGTTGTCTATCATGCTTGGTTTACAAGGGCCGAATATCAGTATTGTTACCGCTTGTACTACAGGTGTACATAATATTGGCCATGCAGCCAGAATGATCAGTTACGGCGATGCAGACGTGATGGTTGCCGGCGGCGCAGAAAAAGCGTCTACGCCGCTCGGTATGGGCGGTTTTGGTGCGGCACGGGCCTTATCTACCCGCAACGATGCACCACAACAAGCCAGCCGGCCGTGGGATAAAGACCGGGATGGTTTTGTGTTGGGTGACGGCGCAGGTGTGATGGTGCTCGAAGAGTATGAACATGCCAAAGCCCGTGGTGCAAAGATTTATGCTGAGCTGGTTGGATTTGGCATGAGTGGCGATGCTTATCATATGACTTCACCACCTGAAAATGGTGCAGGTGCAGCAGCAGCCATGCGAAATGCGTTGAATGACGCCCAAGTTAACCCAGATCAAGTGGCTTATATTAATGCACATGGCACGTCCACGCCTGCTGGTGACATTGCTGAAACCATGGCGATCAAGTCGGTATTTGCCAGCAACATTGATAAGGTAATGGTCAGCTCGTCGAAATCGATGATAGGCCACTTATTGGGTGCTGCCGGCTCAGTAGAATCGATTATCACGGTATTGTCACTGCAGGATAAAGTTGTCACGCCCACCATCAACCTGGACAATCCGGACGATGGCTGCGATTTAGACTATGTGCCATTTGAGTCACGTCAGGTATCAATGGAGTATGCACTTTGCAACTCTTTCGGTTTTGGCGGAACTAACGGTTCTATTTTGTTTAAACGCGTTTAATCTGCTGTTTTAACAAACAAGGGCTGCCTCAGGGCAGCCTTTGTTTTATCTACGTTTTAAGGCATACTGCCGCTAGGTTTTACTTGTCCGGCAGCTGGTGTGCAAGCAGTTATTCATCCTCAGGATCGCAGTTTTAATTACGGTGATGGTATTTTTACGACTATGCAGGTGCATGGCGGAAAGATTCAGCTGTGGCCGCTGCATTTGCGGCGTTTACAGTATGGTGCAGCGCGGCTTGGTTTTGGAGTGATAGATTGGTCGCAACTGCAGCATGCAGCAGAAGCTGCCAAAACCCAGACTGAACAAGTGATAAAAATACTGATTTCACGAGGCGAAGGTGGCCGGGGCTATGGTACTGCAGGTATCAAAGTACCGCGGGTATATATTAGCAGCAGTGAACTGCCTGATTACTCTCAAGCGCGCCAACAAGGTATCAGCGTGGGGCTGGCCAAATTGCAACTGGCGGTTCAGCCGTTGTTGGCAGGCATCAAACATACTAATCGTCTGGAGCAGGTGCTGTTAAAACAAGAGTTGGCCACAACTGCATTTGATGATCTGCTGGTTTTGGATCAGCTGGGTTTTATCACCGAAGCAAGTGCGGCAAATGTATTTTTCTATCGCGATGGCCAGTGGCATACACCAGAGCTAAAACGTGCTGGGGTAGAGGGCGTAATGCGCCAGCATATTATGCAACAACATCACATTACTGAGGTTAGCTGGAAAGCTGATGAACTTAATACCATTGAAGCGATGTTTATCTGCAATGCGCTGATGGGAATAGTGCCAGTGCACAGTGTCGAAGACATGGCCTTATCATTGTTTCCGGTACAGCAATTAATCAAGCAGGTAGTATGTTGAAATCTATTCGGGCAGTACTCATTATCGGCATTTTACTCGGCCTGAGCTATTACGCATTAGTGCGCTATGTTGAGCTTATTCCGCTGAAATTGCCGGAACAGATTTATACCGTGAACCCCGGTAGTTCGGCCGCATTACTGTGCCGGCAATGGCAGCAACAGCAATTAGTTACAACACAGCACTGTATCCTGCTAAAAGTGTATCTGAAACTTCACCCTGCACAGGCATTTGTTCAGCATGGCGTATACCGTATTAGTGATGAGCATACGCTGCTGCAAATGCTGACATTGTTTCGAAAGGGTAAAGAAGCCCAGTTTGCACTGACGCTGATTGAAGGCGAAACCATACACCAGAGCTTAAACCGGATAAAGCAGGCGCCGTATTTACATCAAGACATTGTAACTGCAGAAGACATTCAGCAAATGCTTCAATGGCCAGCAGAGTGGGGCGAGCAACCTGTCAGCAGTGAGGCATTGCTTTTCCCGGATACGTATTACTATACGGCTAATAGTAAAGCCAGCCAGCTGGTGCAGCGCGCGCAGCAGGCATTAATGACCGAGCTTAATAATGCCTGGCAACAGCGCCAGGGCGATTTACCACTACAGAATCCGTATCAGTTATTGATACTCGGCTCAATTATTGAAAAAGAGAGCAGTTATCCGCCGGAGAAAACGTTGGTTGCCTCGGTGTTTGTTAACAGGCTGCGCAGCGATATGCGATTGCAGACCGACCCCACTGTCATTTATGGGCTAGATAACTTTAATGGCAACATAACCCGTGCCGATCTGAATAACCCGCATCCTTATAATACGTATCGGCACCATGGTTTGCCTCCCGGGCCAATCAGTCTTGTCGGGCGCGCGTCATTGTTAGCTGCGGCGCAGCCGGCCGAAACGGAGTTATATTATTTTGTCAGTAAAGGGGATGGTACACATCAGTTTTCATCGTCGCTGGAGCAACATAACGCTGCCGTGCAAAAATATATTTTGAGAGTGAAACCATGACACTTAAAGGCAAATTTATTGTAGTTGAAGGCCTTGAAGGCGCAGGTAAGAGCACTGCTGTTGCGCACGTGCGGCAACATTTATTGCAATTGGGCCATGAAATTGTCGATACCAGGGAACCGGGCGGTACGCCGTTGGCAGAAAATTTGCGAAGTCTGGTTAAACAGGTACAGCATGATGAAGTTATCGCCCCACAAACTGAACTGCTATTGATGTATGCCGCGCGGATGCAATTAATACTGAATGTGATCCAACCTGCGTTGGCGGCAGGTAAATGGGTGCTGGCAGACAGACACGACATGTCTTCACGGGCCTATCAGGGCGGCGGACGACAGTTGGAGGAGCAGTTTATTAATCAGTTGCGCCAGGCAGTTCTGGGCGATTTGGTACCTGATCTAACCTTATATCTGGATATCGATCCGGCTATCGGGCTGGAGCGGGCGCGTCAACGTGGCGAATTAGATCGTATAGAGCAGGAGCAATTGGCGTTTTTTCAGCGCACCCGCAACAAGTACCTGCAGATTGCCGCTACAGAACCTAACATCAAGGTTATTGATGCAGGCCAGCCGCTGTCGCAAGTACAGCAGCAGATTTCTGTCGCCTTAGTACAGGCGTTGGGGCGATAAATGCTACCGTGGCTAGAGCCGTACCAACGGCAATTTCTGGCGCTGCTGGCAAATCAGCAACTGGCTCATGGCATACTGTTAACCGGGGCTGCGGGCAGTGGCAAACATGTATTGGCAAAAGAGTTGGCCGCGGCTTTATTGTGTACCAATGAGCCAAAACCATGTGGTCAGTGCAAAAGTTGCCTGTTGCGTATTGCTGGTAGTCATCCGGATTTTTGGCTGACAGACACTACAGGTACCAGTATAGGTGTTGATGCGGTGCGCCAGTTGAGTCAGTTTATGCATGGCCGCGCTCAGCAGCAGGTGCATAAAGTTGCATTGCTGCCGGAGGCAGATAAGCTTACCGAAGCGGCCGCAAACGCGCTGCTTAAAACCTTGGAAGAGCCACCGCAAAACAGTTTTTTAATACTACATAGCAGTGCTGCCAGCACGCTACCGGCAACATTATTGAGCCGTTGTCAGCAGTGGCCGGTGGTGGCGGGGCCTTACGACCAGACTCAGCATTGGTTAGCGCAGCAAAGTAATAGGGTGGTGCCGGAGTTTTTACTGGCTTATTGTGGCGGTGCTCCGCTCAAGGCTCTGGCGCTGCTTGAATCGGGTGATGCTGATAAAATATCAGCGGCACAGCAGGGGCTCGAGCAATTTATTGCCGGCGATCTATCCTTAGCTGACTGTATTAAACAACTGGAAGCTATCAGTGAGTTAAATCAGTTATTTGGCTGGTTTTTACGCCATCATTTGTTGCCCCTTACGGTAGGGCAGGATGGGCAGAGACAACTTGCCATTCATCAGTTGTATAGTCGCTGGTGTCGTGACGCGACACGCATTTTAGGGCAAAATAAGCAACTTGCGTTGGGTGCGTTTTTAACTGAATTGAAACGTCTCAAGGGTTAACGGAGAACATATGGAAGAGCTGGCGATTGGCTTTAATGACCTGAAAGATTTATATCGCAGTTATATGCCATTTTTGAAAAATGGTGGCTTGTTTGTACGTACGGCGCGGCAATATAAAATGGGGCAATCACTGGCTTTGAATGTAACTTTGCCGGATGCGCTGGAACCGGTAATGGTATCTGGCAAGGTTGCCTGGATCACGCCACATGGCTCACAAAGCTCAAATCCATCAGGTATCGGTGTCAGTTTTATTGATGACAAAGCCCAATTGGGCGCCCAAATTGAGAAATTGCTGGGTGGTATGCTGAACTCAGCCGATCCGACACACACTATTTAATCAGAGAGCCGTATTTTGTTTGTAGATTCTCATTGTCATTTAGACCGGTTGGAGCTGGATAAGCTTGGTTTAACCTTGGAACAGGTCATTGCATCTGCACAGGAGAAGCAGGTTCAGCACATGCTGTGTGTATGTGTCAGTTTGGCTGAGTTCGAGCAGATGGCACAGCTCGTTGCCGACTTCCCTATGGTATCGGTATCCTGTGGTGAGCATCCTTTGTATCAGCATGACACGGTTGATGCTGAACTGTTGTTACAGCATTGCAGCCGTTCGCAAGTAGTCGCGGTGGGTGAAACCGGGTTGGATTACTTTTATGCACCGGAGTCTAAGCTTAGTCAGCAAGCGGCTTTTGTTAGTCATATTGACGTGGCGAAGCAGGTTAGCAAGCCGTTGATAATTCATACCCGTGATGCCAGAGCTGACACCTTAGCATTAATGCGTAGTCACAATGCCGAGCGCGCGGGCGGTGTATTGCACTGTTTTACAGAAAATTGGGAAATGGCTAAAGCTGCTCTTGATTTGGGCTTTTATATATCAATTTCTGGCATTATGACGTTTCGTAATGCGGTTGAATTACGTGACGTTGTAAGTAAGTTGCCACTGGACCGGTTACTGATAGAAACCGATTCGCCTTACTTAGCCCCGGTGCCATTTAGAGGTAAGACTAATCAACCAGCTTATGTTACTGCCGTCGCCGAAGCGGTAGCTGAAGTAAAGGGCATTGCGGTTGAACAGCTGGCAGAACACACGACGAAAAACTTTTACGATTTGTTTCGTCTGGTAAATAAAGCCTAATAATTTTAATTGTTTGGATAAAAGTAGCCCGGAACCAATCCGCATTGTTCCGGGCTTAGGGGAATGGCTCATAGGGAATGAGCCGTGCGCTATCGTTACAACTGTCAATTCAGTAAAGGTAAGGTTCAGTGTAGTTAAAGCGCAGATTTTTTCCTGCAGCAAAAGCGGTACTGATGTCGATGATAACGATGATAATTTTCACTTTTCCACCCAGCTTATCCTCAACTTATCCCCAGCTTGTTCCGTCAAGCATGCACGCTTACTGCGTTTAACCTGTTTTAGGGGCAGGATGATCTGATCCGTTCTTTAGTCCGATACCGTATTAGTACTGATTAATTAATAAGCAAAAAATCTAAAAAAATTCTGGTGTCGAAATATAAACTGTGACTGCGAACACAGAAAATCATCGGTTAACTGTAAAGCTGAATAAACAACTACTACGCTAATTGTCGACAATGTTGTTGTTTGTTAACTTGACTAAGCGGCTTAAACGCTTTAAAACTAGCTTACTTTATTTTTATGTCGACAATTTATGTCTGTTCAACATCCTTCACTACGCTCACCTATTACTGCTGCCGACAGAGTGCTGCTGGAAATACAGCGCGCGATTGTACAAGGCGACATAGCGGCGGGTAGTAAGATCAGTGAGCCGGAGCTGGCCAAACGGTTTGATCTTAGCAGGGCGCCTTTGCGAGAAGCGTTAGCCCGACTGGAGCGTTGTCATCTTATAGAACGCATACCTAATGCAGGTGCCCGGGTCGTTAAATTGTCGACACAAGGATTACTGTCGTTATATCAGCTGCGTGAAACACTGGAAGGCTTAGCCTGTCGTTTAGCTGCTGAACATATGGCCGATAGTGAAATTACAGAATTGCGTGGCTTGCTGGATCAGCATTTGAGCACCCAACGGGTGCGCGAGGGCGAGAGTTATTATCAGGAAGCAGGCGATCTGGATTTTCACTACCGGGTTATTCTTGGCAGTAAGAATGCGTATCTGATTAATATCCTATGCGACGAGCTGTATTATCTGGTGCGAATGTATCGGGTTCAACTTGGCATGAATGGGCCTCGTGTATCACGGGCATTTGACGAACATAAAGCTATTCTTAATGCCATTGCCAATCGCGATGGCGAACTGGCCGACTTATTGATGCGCCGTCACATTGCGGCCTCAAGGCGGAATATTGAAAAACAACTGGAACAGACGGGGACTTAATATGACCACACTTACTGCCGGACAAAAATTCCGCGCCGCGATCAAGGCAAATACACCATTGCAAATTGTCGGCACTATTAATGCCTATACAGCAATGATGGCAGAACGTACCGGCCATCAGGCCCTTTATTTATCTGGCGCAGGTGTGGCCAATGCCTCGTTTGGTTTACCTGATTTGGGTATGACATCATTAAACGATGTATGTGAAGACATTCGCCGAATCACTTCGGCGACCAGTTTACCTTTGCTTGTTGATGCTGACACCGGTTGGGGTGGCGCGTTCAATATTGCCCGTACTGTAAAAGACATGACCCGTGCGGGAGCGGCTGGTTTTCATATTGAAGATCAGGTGGCGCAAAAACGCTGTGGTCATCGGCCAAATAAAGAAATTGTTAGTTTAGATGAAATGGTCGACAGGGTTAAAGCCAGTGTTGATGCCAGAACAGACGAAAGCTTTTTTATCATGGCGCGTACCGATGCGTTAGCGCAGCAAGGTTTAGATGCGGCGATTGAGCGGGCGCTTGCGTGTGAAGCGGCTGGCGCTGATGCGATATTTGCTGAAGCTGTGCATACGCTGGAACAATATCAAGCTTTTACCAAGGCACTGAAAGTGCCGGTATTAGCAAACATTACCGAGTTTGGCCAGACACCGCTATTTAATAAGACGGAGCTTAGCACTGTTGGCGTGGCCATGGTGTTGTATCCGTTAAGTGCATTCCGAGCTATGAATAAGGCGGCGCTTAATGTGTACCAGTCAATTTTGGCCAACGGCGATCAAAAAGCGGTGCTTGATAGCATGCAAACCCGGGCTGAACTTTACGACTTTTTAAACTATCACAGCTTTGAAGAAAAGCTGGATCAGCTGTTTAGCAGCAAGACTAAATAAGCATTTAATAAATTAAAGAAAACGGGGACAACAACAATGGCAAATGCAAAACAGTTATCCGGTGCCGGCCTGCGCGGCCAGGTGGCAGGTAAAACAGCGTTATCAACCGTGGGTAAAACCGGTTCTGGCTTAACCTATCGTGGCTATGACGTAAAAGATTTAGCAGCACAATGTCAGTTTGAAGAAGTGGCTTACCTTATTCTAAAAGGTGAGTTACCGACCGAAGCCGAGTTAACGGCTTATAAAGCGAAATTAAAAGCCTTACGTAGCCTGCCACAAGCATTAAAAGATGTTCTAGAGCGTATTCCTGCCAGTGCGCATCCAATGGACGTCATGCGCACGGGTTGTTCAATGTTAGGTAACCTGGAAACAGAGCAAAGTTTTGCCGAGCAACAAGATGCTTCCGATCGCTTGCTGGCGATTTTCCCGGGGATGGTAAATTATTGGTACAACTATAGTCATCACGGTAAGCGCATCGAAATTGATACCGACGCCGACTCGATAGCTGAGCAATTTCTTTGGACCTTACACGGTCAAAAGCCGCAAGCGCTGCATGTTGATGTGATGCAGGCATCGCTTATTCTTTATGCTGAGCATGAGTTTAACGCGTCAACCTTTACCGCGCGGGTATGTGCCTCGACCCTGAGCGATATGCATTCTTGTATTACCGGTGCCATTGGCTCGCTACGTGGCCCGTTGCACGGCGGTGCTAATGAAGCGGCAATGGAATTAATTGCCAAAATGGATAACGCTGATGACGCCGAGCAAAAATTGCTGGGTATGTTAGCGCGTAAAGAAAAAATCATGGGCTTTGGCCATGCGGTATATTCAGAGTCAGATCCGCGAAACGCCGTGATCAAGCAATGGTCACATAAGCTGGCACAGGCTAATGGCGATACTAAACTGTATGATGTATCAGAGCGTTGTGAAGCGGTAATGTGGCGGGAGAAAAAGCTGTTTTGTAATGCCGATTTCTTCCATGCCTCGGCCTACAACTACATGGGTATTCCAACAAAGCTGTTTACACCAATTTTTGTTTGCAGCCGCTTAACCGGTTGGGCCGCGCATGTGATGGAGCAGCGGGCAGATAATCGCATTATTCGTCCAAGTGCAGATTACGTAGGTGTTGAACCGCGTGAAGTTAAAGCTATTGCAGAGCGCTAAGTTTTAATTTAACTGAGCGGGTGTTACAACCTAACAAAGCGGCAGATTAGATACATGCTCAGTATGTATTGATAAAGCCAAACCGGTTTGAGCTAAGCCAACCGTTGAAGCCCTGGACGGGCTGAAACGAGCCCCCAGGGATGGGTTTAGGGCGTGTTGGCGTGTTTAAGCCGGTTTTGGCTTTACGCCATTCTTTGCGCATAAACAGAACAAACAGGTAACCATGATGAACAGCCAATACCGTAAAAAACTGCCAGGCACCATGCTGGATTACTTCGACACCCAGGCTGCAGTTGACGCCATAGAGCCGGGTGCGTATGCCAAATTACCTTATACCTCTCGCGTATACGGCGAAAACTTAGTGCGCCGCTGCGATCCGGCCATGTTAACCGATGCACTAAAACAACTTATTTACCGCAAACGCGATTTAGACTTTCCGTGGTTTCCCGCCCGCGTCGTTTGCCATGACATTTTAGGCCAAACCGCCCTGGTCGACTTAGCCGGCCTGCGGGATGCTATTGCTGAAAAAGGCGGTGATCCGGCCAAAGTAAACCCGGTCGTGCCTACCCAACTAATTGTTGATCACTCGTTAGCGGTGGAACATGGTGGCTTTGAAAAAGACGCGTTCGAGAAGAACCGCGCCATTGAAGATCGCCGTAATGACGACCGTTTTCACTTTATCAACTGGACCAAAAAAGCCTTTAAAAATGTTGATGTTATCCCACCCGGCAACGGTATTATGCACCAGATAAACTTAGAGCGAATGTCGCCGGTGGTGCACTCGCGTGACGGCGTGGCGTTCCCGGATACGCTGGTGGGTACCGACAGCCACACCCCGCACGTAGATGCTCTCGGCGTTATCGCCATCGGTGTGGGTGGCTTAGAAGCCGAAAGCGTCATGCTGGGCCGTGCCAGCTGGATGCGCTTGCCCGATATTATTGGTGTTGAGCTAACCGGTAAGGCACAAGAAGGCATAATGGCCACCGACTTAGTATTGGCGCTAACCGAGTTTTTGCGTAAAGAAAAAGTGGTGTCGAGCTATTTAGAGTTTTATGGTGAAGGCGCTGACAGCCTCAGCCTGGGCGATAGGGCGACTATCTCTAATATGACACCAGAATATGGCGCCACGGCGGCCATGTTTGCTATTGATCAGCAAACGCTGGACTACTTAACCCTGACCGGCCGTGAACCGGAGCAGGTTAAGCTGGTAGAAACCTACGCTAAAGCCACCGGTTTATGGGCCGACAGTTTAAAAACCGCCGAGTACGAGCGTGTGCTTAAGTTTGATTTATCCAGCGTCGGTCGTACCATGGCCGGCCCATCTAACCCGCATGCGCGCTTATCTACCAACGATTTAACCGCCAAAGGTATTGCCGGTAAGTACGAGCTTGAAGCGGGCAAAATGCCAGATGGCGCAGTAATTATTGCCGCCATTACCAGCTGCACCAATACCAGTAACCCGCGTAATGTCATTGCTGCCGGCTTGCTGGCGCGTAACGCCAATAAAAAAGGCTTAACGCGTAAAAGCTGGGTAAAAAGCTCATTAGCCCCCGGTTCTAAAGCGGTGCAGCTGTATTTAGAAGAAGCCAATTTACTGCCTGAGCTGGAACAGCTGGGTTTTGGTATTGTCGGTTTTGCCTGTACCACCTGTAACGGCATGAGCGGCGCGCTGGATCCGGTAATTCAACAGGAAGTTATTGAGCGCGACTTATACGCCACGGCAGTGTTATCGGGTAACCGTAACTTTGACGGCCGTATTCACCCCTATGCCAAGCAAGCGTTTTTAGCCTCGCCGGCGCTGGTGGTAGCCTATGCTATTGCCGGTACTATTCGCTTTGATATTGAAAAAGACGTGCTGGGCACTGACGCCGATGGCAAGCCGGTGCGCTTAAAAGACATTTGGCCAACCGATGCTGAAATTGATGCCGTGGTAAAAGCCAGCGTTAAGCCAGAACAGTTCCGTAAAGTGTATGAGCCTATGTTCGATGTCGCGGTAGATTTTGGTGAGCAAATTAGCCCGTTATACGACTGGCGGCCACAAAGTACGTATATCCGCCGGCCACCTTATTGGGAAGGCGCCCTGGCGGGCGAGCGCAGCTTAACCGGTATGCGGCCACTGGCGGTATTGGGTGATAATATTACAACCGATCACTTATCGCCGTCTAACGCCATTATGCTCGACAGCGCAGCCGGTGAATACCTGCATAAAATGGGCTTACCGGAAGAAGACTTTAACTCTTACGCTACGCACCGTGGGGATCACTTAACCGCTCAGCGCGCAACCTTTGCCAACCCTAAGCTGATTAACGAAATGGCGGTGGTCGATGGCAAGGTGAAGCAGGGCTCGCTAACGCGGTTAGAGCCAGAGGGCAAAGTAACCCGCATGTGGGAAGCAATTGAAACCTATATGCAGCGTAAACAGCCATTGATCATTGTCGCCGGTGCCGATTATGGCCAGGGTTCGTCCCGCGACTGGGCAGCCAAAGGTGTGCGTTTAGCCGGGGTTGAAGCCATTGCGGCTGAAGGTTTTGAGCGTATTCACCGCACCAACTTAATTGGTATGGGCGTATTGCCGCTGGAATTTGCACCAGGCACAACGCGTAATACTTTAAAGTTAGACGGTAGCGAAACCTATGACGTAACCGGCGAGCGTACACCGCGCGCGACATTAACGCTGGTGATCCATCGCACCAACGGCGAAATGCTAAGCGTACCGGTAACCTGCCGGTTAGATACCGCAGAAGAGGTATCTATTTACGAAGCAGGTGGTGTGTTGCAACGCTTTGCGCAGGACTTTTTGCAGGGCACTGTATAACTAACGGCACTGCCTTTGGTTGCAACACCCTGAAATGCTTGTCACAGCAACTCGTCCTTTTGCCTACGGCAGGACTCAAACACTCTGTGACAACATTTCACGGGTTCTAACCTTCGGATGGTAGCAGGAGAGTTCCGGGAGAGACGATGCCCTGTTTTGTCGGCGCAGAGTGTCTGAGTGAGCGCGCTAGCGTGAGCGAGTTGCTGCGACGAGCTAAACAGGGTTGTCGTCTCGTACGCTTCGTGATGACAAACATATCTATTGGTGAAAACAATGACAGCACCACAAATAAAAATCCCCGCTACCTATATGCGTGGCGGTACCAGCAAAGGTATATTTTTTAAACTGGACGACTTACCTAAGGCCGCCCAGGTACCGGGTAAAGCCCGCGATGCGCTGTTGCTGCGCGTCATTGGCAGCCCCGATCCATACGGCAAACACACCGATGGTATGGGCGGTGCAACGTCCAGCACCAGCAAAACAGTTATTTTAAGTAAAAGCGCCCAGCCCGATCACGACGTTGACTACCTGTTTGGCCAGGTGGCGATAGACAAGCCATTTATCGATTGGAGTGGCAACTGCGGCAATTTAACTGCAGCAGTAGGCTCGTTTGCCATTAGCAATGGTTTGGTGGCGCCAGAGCGCATACCACAAAACGGCCTTTGTACAGTGCGAATTTGGCAGGCCAATATTAGTAAAACCATTATTGCTCATGTACCGGTGACCAATGGCGAAGTACAGGAAACCGGCGACTTTGAATTAGACGGCGTAACGTTCCCGGCCGCCGAAGTACAAATTGAGTTTTTAGACCCGGCCGCGGATGAGGGCGAGGGTGGCGGTGCCATGTTCCCCACCGGTAACCTGGTTGATGATTTAGACGTACCTGGCGTAGGGTCGTTAAAAGCCACCCTTATTAATGCCGGTATTCCTACTATATTTATTAACGCAGCCGACATTGGCTATAGCGGCATCGAATTACAAGATGTCATTAATAGTGATGCTAAAGCTTTAGCCATGTTTGAAACCATCCGTGCTTACGGTGCGGTAAAAATGGGTTTAATCAGTCACATTAGTGAGGCTGCCGCCCGTCAGCACACGCCTAAAGTGGCTTTTGTGGCACCGGCGCAGGCTTATGTCTCATCCAGCGGTAAAGCGGTAGCAATTGATGATATCGACCTGGTGGTACGGGCATTATCAATGGGTAAACTGCACCACGCCATGATGGGTACCGCAGCGGTCGCCATTGGCACGGCAGCGGCTATACCGGGCACTTTGGTTAATCTGGCCGCAGGTGGTGTTAAGCGTAAAGCGGTACGTTTTGGCCATCCGTCAGGTAGCTTACGTGTTGGCGCAGAAGCCAAACAAATAGACGGCAACTGGACCGTAACTAAAGCCATTATGAGCCGTAGTGCCCGTGTGCTGATGGAAGGAACAGTACGGGTACCCGGTGATTGTTTTTAACTGCATTTGTTATTCCGAATAATTCAGGTAATACAGATAGCGAGCTTTATCCAGAGTTTGGGGTAAAGCTTGCCATAATTTCGCTGCAAATTGCGGATAGCGTTGATAAAAGCCTTTGCTAAACATTAGATACCCGTCACTGACGTGCAATGGTGGGTATATCAGCTGAATGGGGAGTAGGTTTAAGTGACGTTCTCTGGCATCTAAACCGTTCAACTGACAAAGTACAGTAGTCGCGTCAACCCGCTGCTCAACGACCAGCTGCAAAGCATGCTGAGGTGAATGTGCGTCAACCAGTACCGTATTGGCGGGGAAGGGTATAGGTCTGTATCCCAAAGGCCTTGCCAGTGTAAATGCTTGATCTGCAGTTTTAAGCTTTTGCGGCAACGGGTTGTCAAAACGGTGCGCCAGACACAGACCAAGCTGATTGATTGCCTTACTGCTGTCTGGGCTGCCATCCGGTAATAGCGGATACACGGTGTAGTGGGCTCGGTCGGCATCAATGGCGGCTATCAACGCGTCTACGTTATTTGATTCCAACTTCTGCAGGCAGCGTAACCAGGGCAAGCGAACCAATGCCAACTTCAGTCCGCTTTGTTCCGCTGCACGGCGCAAATGCTCGATGGTCGCACCTGGCAGTGCCGGTATATTGCGACCGCTCCCAGCATAATAGGGCAGTAATTGTTTATCCTCATAACAAAACGTTAATGTAGGCGCAGACTCTATTGCTGCGTCATTTTGTTGATGCAGTACATTAGCGTTAACTGAAAATATTACCATTGTCATGAACAGCAATAGCAGCAAGGCATTGCTGCACTGCTTAGGTAAGCTGGCGTCTGTCATACATCACAATTTTAATACTCAGTTTAGTAAAATGCAGACTAGCGCGTTGAAGGGTATATTACAAATCAGTACCTAAATACTGCTGCTACACCACGCGAGCGGGGATCCGCGACGGCTTCTACACCGCTGCCGGTTCGCCGTATTGCCTGTATATCCCCTAAATTCCAGTCCTGTGTCACCAAAGTGTAGCCCATTTTATGCAGAGCTTGTTGCACATCTGTCGGCAGTTCTGCATAGGGCTCCATTGTGATCTGATCTTTGGGCAGCAACTGATGATGGAATCTTGGCGCTGCGACGGCTTCACTCAAAGATAACTGGTAATCGTAGAGATTAGAAATAACCTGAAAGATAGAGGTAAATATGGTAGAACCCCCGGGCGTACCAATGACCAACGCTACTTCATTGTCTTTTATTAACAGGCTGGGCGCCATCGACGATAACATGCGTTTACCCGGTGCGATGGCATTAGCATCGCTGCCGACTACACCAAACGCATTAGGAACGCCGGCTTTTGCAGAGAAATCATCCATTTCGTTATTAAGCAAAAAACCAGCGCCTTCTACCACGACACCGCTACCAAAATCCAGATTCAGTGTGTAGGTGTTCGATACCGCATTGCCGTATTTATCCAGTACCGAAAAGTGCGTAGTATGATAGCCCTCCAATCCTGGTTTCACTTCGGTGGTTGCCGATATGGCTTTGGCATTAATTTGTCCTGCGCGCAAGTCAAGATAGTCACTGGCTAGCAGCTGTTCTTGCGGCACGGTGGTAAAGTCGGGATCACCTAAGTAATCTGCCCGGTCGGCAAAAACACGTTTTTCAATTTCGGCAATTAAATGCACATATTGCGCACTGTTTAGCGCTACATTGTTAAAATCAGCCGCCCGGCGCTGCTTTAATCCAAGTAGCTGGCTTAACGCAATGCCGCCAGAGCTAGGGGGCGCGGCAGTAACCAGATGGTAGCCACGCCATTCGGTAATGACCGGCTCGCGCCAACCGGCTTTATATGCCGCTAAATCTTGCAGCGTGATAAGCCCGCCGCCCCGTTGCATTTGTGCCACCAGTAATTTTGCCGTCGTGCCGTGATAAAAATCAGTTGGTCCTTCTTTAGCGATACGTTTTAAAGTTGCGGCAAGCTCTATTTGTGTAAAAGTTGCACCCGATCGCATAGCAGAGAAATACTTACCAAAGTTAGTCTTGCCATCCAGTTGCTGCAGCAAATCAGCGCGGTACTGATATTGATTCGCGGCAACAGTAAAACCGTGTTCAGCGTAGTGTATCGCCGGTTTTACCAATTCTGCCCAGGGCAATTCGCCAAAACGCTGATGTGCCTGCCACAGGCCCATTACAGTGCCTGGTACACCGCTGGCTTTGTGGCCGATAACACTGAGGTTTGCAATGACCTGTTTATCTTCACCCAAGTACATGTCGCGGTGAGCCGCAGCGGGCGCAGTCTCGCGATAATCAAGAAAATAGGGTTTACCATCAAACCAGATGGTCATAAAACCGCCACCACCAATGTTGCCGGCTTCGGGATACGTTACGGCTAAGGTAAGTGCAGTTGCTACGGCAGCATCTACGGCATTGCCACCTGCGCGCAGTATTTGCTCTGCCACTGCAGCCCCATATTGATCAGGTGAGGCAACTGCGCCGGCATGTGTTGTTTTTTCGCTCAATGTCGCATGGGTACTGCTGGTGAATATCAGCAGTAAAGATAAAATTATTCGGCAGATCATACTGAGCTCCATTGCAAGACTTACTTCAGTTCTAACTTGTTACAGGCACAAATTCAAGCGCTGAAAAAAATAGTTGCCTGGCCCACTGCACAACCATAATTTGGCATGCTAGATTGCGCAGGTTTTACCCACCCCAGCCTTAACACACTTCTATCTGAGGTTATATGACAACTTATTGCTTGCCCAAGGTGCGCGTTTCGCGTGCATGGTATTTTGCCGTGGTATTTTTGTTAAGTGGCTGTATTGCACCTGCGCTATTATTTTCACCACAAGGCCAATTGATGTGGGCCTTATTAAAACCTTTGGTTGGTTTGGATCCAAATGAGGTGAATCTATTTGAGCAACCAATAATCAAAGACCGGATGCAGGCATTGTTGGGGCCGCATTACGATACGACACTGATGGTACTTAAAACTGCCGGTGAAATTCAGCAGGAAGGGCCACTGTTTTATGTGGTTTCACGGTATACACCTGTACCGTTATTAGCAGAAAAAGCCGGTTTTGTCTGGAACGCTGAAACGAATCAGATGGCGGTGCTGCTGCTAAGCGGCGGTGCACCACAGGTTTTTGCAGAACAAATGAACAAGCAGGCGGAACAGGTTATTCCAAGCTGGCCAAAAGACTTGGCAGACTATGTCAATCCTGACGCATTAAAGCAAAAAGCTATCAATACTGCTGGCGCTGAGCTCTCTGCAGCTATGCCATCTGAATTTACAACGGTGCTGGATGTAGCAACTGATCCGAAAGCTGCAGTTAAAGCACAGCAGGACGCTATCGTCAGTAGCAGCAAAGCTCAGTTAGCTTCCGAGCTTAACGATGCAGTGGGCACGGGCGCCGCTGCTGATGCTAAGGCCGTGCTAAAAGATTATGCATTATCGCCTTTGCAACAACAGCAGGCCAAAGCAGTAGTGGAGTTAAAAACGGCAGAACAAGCGGTACTGGCTGCCGAGGAAAATGTGGCACAGGCCCAGCAGCAACTGCAGCAGAGCATAAGTAGTTCAGATACTCATCAGCAGGCCATTGAGCACTATGAGTTAGCGCAGCAGCGGTTATTGAGTGCTCGGCAAGGCCTGGAAGCGGCTAAAGCAAAGAATAAGGCTCTTGCCGGCGTGTTGCCGAAGCCATCGTTGTAATTCACTGCATCGCTTTGGCGAATCCCCGGCGACGTGCCGGTATTTTCATCGCCTAATCTTCAGTGCTGAAAGGTTCTAACGTTGAAATTAAAAAGCCTCGCATTAGCGAGGCCCTTTTTGAATTAAATGGTCGGTACGAGAGGATTCGAACCTCCGACCCCTTCACCCCCAGCGAAGTGCGCTACCAAGCTGCGCTTCGTACCGATGTAGGGCGTATCATAATGATTCCCCGTCAGAAAGCAATGGCGGATCCGCTGACTGCGTTAAATTTCACCAGCCCGACCAGAGTAACGAACGATTAAGTAAAGGTTCAGGCTTAACCATGTTAACTTTGCACTACACGAAGGAGGATATGACCGTGAATAAGACAATCTTAGCCAGTGCAATAGGGGTGTCAGTGTTAGCCGCTTGCGGCGGCTCATACGACAGTGAACCTATGTTTGCTCAATTTAATCTCGGCGTTAGCGATGCGCCAGTCAACGGCGCCAGAGTGGTTATGGTATGTTTTAAAAGCATCGAATTAACCGGGAATGGTGTAGGTAAGCAGCACTTTATTATTGGTCAAGATCAGGTTGCGGCTGCGGCAAATAGTCACTGCCGTGATAGTCAGGGTAATGTAATCCCTAACACCCGCGGTATTGATTTACTATTACTTGATGGCGCCAAATCTGAGGCGTTGGTTACTGGCGCTGAGTTTGAGGCGGGCAATTATGGCCAGTTGCGCCTCGAAATTGCACAAGGCAGCTATGTTGAACAGGACGATGGCGTAAAAGTGCCGCTTCGCGTGCCATCGAATGAACTGAAACTGGGCGGGGTAACGTTGTCTGCCGGTGGCGTATTTAACTACACCTTAGAATTTGATTTGCGAAAAGCGATGGTAAACCCGCCGGGCCAAAATGGTTATCTGCTCAAGCCGACAGGATTGCGTTTGGTAAATAACAGTGAAATAGGCCATTTAACGGGTCAAGTCGCGGAAGGTTTTCTGATCAATAATAGCTGTGTGGTAGCACCTGCCAATGCTGCTGAGCCTGTGGCAACCGTCTATTTATATCAGGGCGCTGACCGGCCGGCAGAGGCGCTATCGGATAACGGTGGTAATAATACCTACCAGCCTTATACCAGTACGAATGTCTATTTTGATGGTGTCAGTGAGTACCATTACAGCATAGGTTTTATTGATGCCGATACTTATACCGCGGCATTAAGTTGTGATGTCGTAGATGATCCGGAAGCGCCTGATGCGATTGTATTCCGGCAAACGAAAAATGTGACGATTCCTGCCAGCACGACTGCTGTGCAGCTTAACTTTACTGAGTAAGCAGCCTAACTCAGTTTGCCGCAGTGTTATCGTAATAAATTTTGTCAATGGCCGCCATTACGGCGGCTTGCTATCCAAATTTACTGTTCCTTGTTAGCATAGCCTTCTTTACGTCTTTTAGGTGCTCAGTTGTGCTGTGGATCCCATTTACGTTACTGGCGGCCTTTATGCAGGCTTGGCGTAACGCGTTTCAGAAACAACTGAGTAGGGATGTGAGCGTTGCCGGTGTAACACTGGCTCGATTTATCTGGGCTTCCCCACTGGCAGCGTTATATTTGCTGGTCCTGTATCAATGGCAGCCAGTTGCGACACCAAACTTTAGCTGGCATGTAACGGGGTTTGTTGTCGCTGCGGCGTTGGCTCAAATTCTGGCTACTGCGTTAATGGTAAAGCTGTTCCAGTTAAAAAATTATGCGATAGGAGCGGGTTTAGCAAAAAGCGAAGCTGTACTGGCAGCAATATTGGGCGTGGTGTTCTTCAATGAATCGTTAAGTTGGCTCGGCTGGTGCGGTATTGTAATTGGTGGCTGCGCGGTGTTTTTACTTAGCAGTGCCAGCTTACGGCGGTTATCGACTGCCGTATTATTATTAGGGCTTGGAAGTGGGTTGGCCTTTGCGCTAACGTCACTTTGGGTACGCCAGGCAAGTCTGGTATTGGGCTTGCCATTTCCACATGGTGCCGCCTGGGTACTACTATTGGTATTACTGCTGCAAACTATATTACTGGTATCGTATTTGACGCTGCGCAACCCGCAGACGTTAACTGCATTGTGGCGAAGACCCAAGTTGACGCTGTCGGTAAGTGTCTGCAGCTGTGTCGGCTCAGTAGGCTGGTTTACCGCAATGAGTTTGGAGTCTGTGGCATTGGTAAAAACCTTAGGTCAGGTCGAAGTATTATTTATGTTGTTAATTTCTACTTTTATTTTTAAAGAAAAGCTAAAACATACTGACCATCTGGGCCTATTGTTGATTGTGTTGGCCGCAATAGCCGTTATGTGGGCTTAAATGCGGCAGAGACTGGTGAAATTTCACTAACTAAGTAAAATAGGCGCTCTTTACCACAGCAACGTAGTGATTTGAGTGTCAGAACAAGATAATTATGCCGATATCCGGCCTTATAATAATGAAGAAGTGGCGCCGGCTATAGCACGTTTAATTGCCGATGATGAATTTATTCAGGCGATATTACACTACCGATTTCCACATTTATCCGGCCCGTTTGGCTGGCTGCTGTCTCCTGTTGTTAAATTTGCGCTAAAGCGGCGTTGGGCCAAACTCAATACGGTATTGGCTGTGCAAAAACAGGTTGCCCGTTTTATGGATCGGATGATCGACAGCACTACTAATCGGGTAACCGTTTCCGGTGTCGAACAGCTAACGCCTGGCAAGGCCTATTTGTTTGTCTCTAACCATAGAGATATAGCGATGGACCCAGCCCTGGTGAACTGGGCGTTGCATCATAATGGCTTTGATACAGTACGCATAGCCATAGGTGACAATTTACTGCGCAAGGCCTGCGCTACTGAACTGATGAAGCTGAATAAAAGTTTTATTGTTAAACGCGGCGCCAAAGGGCCGCGTGAGATGCTAAAAAACTTCTCCCAACTGTCTTCATATATAAAGCACTCGCTGGAACAACGACACTCCATCTGGATCGCGCAAAAAGAAGGCCGGGCCAAAGATGGCAATGATCAAACCGACCCGGCGATCCTGAAAATGTTCTATATGGAGGGTAAAAGACGAGGTGAAGATTTCGCCAGCTATATGGCCAGTCTAAATATCGTACCGGTTTGTCTGTCTTATGAATATGACCCTTGTGATGTAGATAAAATTAAAGAGCTGTGGCACAAACAGACCCAAGGCTGTTATCAAAAAGGTGAGTTTGAAGACATTGACAGCATTATCAAAGGTATTGTCGGATTAAAAGGCCGTGTACATGTTGCATTCGGTAAACCGCTGACGACGGTGCCGCCAGAACCTGAACAGCTGGCCGCTGTTATTGACCAGCAAATATGGCAGCATTATCGCTTGTTCCCGGTAAACTATCTGGCTGCCGGCCAGCAGCATAGCTCTGTTGATGAACAGGTCGCCGAGATTTGGCAGCAACGACTGCAAGCTGTACCCACTGGCGCTGAAGCACTGCTAAGCCAACTGTACGCCGCCCCGCTGATAAAGCAGCTGCGGGTTAAGCAACCGGCTGAACCCACTTGAAATACCTGATCGCTGTTACGCTGTTATGGGCATTTTCTTTCAGTCTGATCGGGGTCTATCTGGCCGGTCAGGTAGACCCATATTTCGCGGTATTAATGCGGGTTGCTCTGGCTTTACTGGTGTTTCTGCCTTTCTTACGATCGCAACCACTTATATTCAGTATAAAACTGGTGCTGCTTGGTGCCGTACAGTTGGGGCTGATGTATTTGTTTTACTATCAGTCATTTTTACTGCTTACCGTGCCGGAAGTGCTTATTTTTACTATTTTCACGCCGGTATATATAACGTTACTGTATGACGCTGCACAGCGTCGGTTTCAACTGCGGTTTTTGTTTGCTGCAGTGTTGGCAGTTATCGCCGCAGCTCTGATGCGTTATCAGGCATTAACACAGGATTACTGGCTGGGTTTTGCCGTCGTGCAAGGTGCCAATTTTTGTTTTGCGCTGGGGCAGGTGGGTTATAAGCGGTTATTGGCAAAGCAACCGGTGCAATTACCGCAACATCAGTTATTTGGTTGGTTTTATCTCGGCGCTTTAGGTGTTGCGATACCAGCCTGGTGGATATTTGGCGGTGTGCAGTACCCGCAGACAAGTACTCAATGGGTTGTGCTTTTGTGGTTGGGATTAGTTGCATCTGGTGGTGGCTATTACTGGTGGAATAAAGGTGCTACGCAGGTCAGTAGTGGTATATTAGCAGTTATGAACAATATGCTGATCCCGGCAGGTCTGTTGGTAAACATCCTGCTCTGGAATCGCAACGAAAATTTACCGACACTCGTGGCCGGCTCAGTGCTATTAATTATATCGTGTCTGTTGTGCCAGCCCCGCAACAGCAATCAGAACTCTGGAGTGGCAAATGGCCAGGCAAATTAGTTATACCTTTAAAAAGCAACGCAAAGTTATTAATTTCAGCTATGACAAGCATCATGATATGTACGAAGCAGTTGCGGCGGCTGAAGGCATAGATTTAAGCCGTTTTCTGGCAATGGAGCAGCAGGTCGCAATGACAGCAAAGCGTGGCGCAGCAGTTAAAAATTACCGACAGCAGGAATTTGCCCGTATGGGTTTTGCTGATATTGCTTTTGTCAGAGAAGAAAAATAACGACATTCTGTAGCCGCAATGCGGCTTAAGCAGTTGTATTACAGGTGATTACAGTATTGCAGGTAATAAAAAAGGACACCGCGGTGTCCTTTTTTTAGCAAGTGCTTAAATTACAGAACTGTAACGTTAGCAGCTTGTGGGCCTTTTTGGCCTTGTTCGATTTCGAAAGCTACGCGCTGGCCTTCGTTTAAGGTTTTGTAACCTTCAGTCTGGATTGCACGGAAGTGAACGAATGCGTCAGCGCCGCCGTTATCCTGAGTAATGAAACCGAAACCTTTATCTGCGTTGAACCACTTTACTACACCAGTTACTTTAGCCATGAATGACTCCTAAAAATTTTTAATAAACTAATTGACGCTTAATTGCGCTTTTAGCCTGACTGTTACCTTACTTATGCGGCCAAACGTGCGTGAATCTTCAGGACATGACTTACAATGAAGCTGTGTAGCGAAGTTTTCATAAACATTTTGTTACATAGGTCTGCTTTACAGGCCGGAGAGAACTATAGCAGGTCTGAGAGGAATGTATATAGCAAAATGAAAATAAACCGTTGTTAGGCAATAAAAAAGCGTAAAAAATAAAAAAGGCCGCAAAAGCGACCTTTAAGTTGGGTTGATTATTTATTGAACATTAAGCGTTTAAGGCTACTTCTGG
>JBFKFH010000015.1:0-26098 GCA_041618685.1 Rheinheimera sp. | reverse complement strand
GCAACTCATCACCAGGAAGGATAGAAATTTGATTACCTTGAGCTGCTGGCCAATAGAGTGGTAGAACTTCATCAACAAGGCCGTTATCTGTTTTAAATTTAACATGTTTATTTTCACGGCATGGATTCAGTTTGCAGTATTCGTCTAACGATATTTCTTCGTTTGCACTTACCACCTTTTCTGGCACAGCCTCTTTCATAGTTGATTGGCAACCGATTAACCAAAATGCTGAAACCAGCAAAAGCATAGAATACTTCACGAAATCTCCTTTAACGTATAACGCTTATTGGGCGGGTCGACCCGCACTTAAACACGGGTCGACCCGTATTTGTAAATTTAATGTGCTGAAGATTACTGGGCATTTAGAAAAAAAACAACAACATGAATAACTCTTCTATTTTTCCCTGGTAGAAAGTACGGGTCGACCCGTCTAACAAGGCCGATTTGACATTTCACAAGTAACTGTATACTTAAACAGTATATTTGGAGTGTTGCTATGCCTGAATCATCACCATTTTTGCAGTTCATTGCAGAGGCAATGTATACCCGGCGCTATGCAAAGCGTACTGTAGAAACTTATCTGTATTGGATTAAGTTTTTTATCTTATTTCACAAAAAACAGCATCCCAAAAATTTGCAGGAAGCGCATGTTGAGCAGTTTTTAACCCACCTTGCGGTTACACGTAATGTTGCGGTACAAACTCAGGCGCTGGCGCTTAATGCTTTAAGTTTTTTGTATAAAGAAATTCTGCAGCGGCCGCTAAGTTTAAGCCTTAACTTTAACCAGGCGGGTAAACCACGCAAGTTGCCGGTGGTACTCACCAAGCCTGAGATTAAACAGCTTTTTAGCTGTATTGACCCGCAATATTTACTGTTAGCACAGCTGCTGTACGGTAGTGGTTTACGCTTGATGGAGGCTGTAAGGCTTAGAGTTAGCGCTATTGATTTTGACTATTTATCGCTAATGGTGTGGCATGGCAAGGGGGGTAAACACCGTAGGGTAACCTTGGCCAATGAATTAATTGAACCGCTGCGCAGGCAAATAAGTCTGGTTGAGGCGTTTTACCAGCAAGATATGCAAACAACAGAATTTGCCGGGGTGTGGCTGCCTTTTGCGCTGGCACGCAAGTATCCGGCTGCGCCTAAAGAGTTGGGCTGGCAGTATTTATTTCCTTCGGCCCGGTTAAGTATTGATCCTCAATCGCAATTATGGCGCCGCCATCATATTGATGAAACCTCACTACAAAAAGCAGTGCGAATCGCCAGCATAAAGGCCCTGATCAACAAACAAGTAACATGTCATACCTTGCGCCACTCATTTGCTACCCATTTACTCGAAGCCGGTATGGATATTCGCACCGTGCAAGAGCAGCTTGGCCACTCAGACGTTAAAACCACCCAAATTTATACTCATGTGTTGAAACAAGGTGGCAACGCAGTGAAAAGCCCGCTATCGCAATTGTTGTAACGGCCGGGCAAACAGGCATTGACGACCTTGCCCGCTACCTTACAATAGCGCCAGTTTTTCACCCCGGTTTGCTTAAGGTAGCAGTATGAGCAGTGACACTATCATGGTTGCGCCCACGTTCAGCGCGCGTTTACAGCAGTTTATTGAACACGCTTTGGTGCAGCGCATTTTATTAGCGCTTATTTTAGTTAATGCGGTCATTCTTGGGTTGGAAACCATGCCCACAGTAATGGCGGCAGTTGGGCAGCCTCTGCAGGCATTGGACAAAGCCATACTGGCGGTGTTTGTAGTCGAAATTGCCATCCGCTTATTTGTACACCGGCTGGCATTTTTCAAAGACGCCTGGAGTGTGTTTGATTTTGTTGTCATAAGTATTGCGTTGTTACCCGCCAGTGGGCCTTTTGCCGTGCTGCGGGCGCTGCGCGTACTCAGAGTATTACGGGTGTTAACCTTTGTGCCATCGATGCGCAAAATTGTCGGTGCACTGGTACAGTCGCTCAACGGTATGCTGTCGATAGCTATGGTGCTGGGGTTGGTGTATTACGTGGCGGCCGTCATGGTTACTAAGCTGTTTGGTGAGGCATTCCCTGAATGGTTTGGTAGTCTGGGGCGGTCATTGTATACGCTGTTTCAGGTGATGACGCTGGAAAGTTGGTCGATGGGGATAGCCCGTCCGGTTATGGCTGAATTTCCGTATGCCTGGTTGTTCTTTGTGCCGTTTATTTTGCTTGCCACCTTTACCATGTTGAACTTATTTATCGCCGTTATTGTCAATGCTGTTCAAAGTATGCACGATGAAGAGCATCAGCTGGAACAGGCGGATGAGAAGGCAGTACAGCAGCAACTGTTGCAGCAAATGCGGCAATTGCAGCAACAACTGAGCGATATGCAGGGTGAGCGGGATAAACGGTCGTGACAAACCACAGGTTTTGTCGGTAACGCAGCAGAAAAAAACAGCTTTTTATACTGCTGTTTTTACTGCGTAAATCGGCTGCAACCTGCGTCGTAACACAGATCCGGGCTGATCAATACCACACCTTCTTCTATACTGTCGGGTACGAAACTTTCGTTGATACGATTTTGTGTTGGCGTTGAACTTTAATAACGTTGATAACAAACGTTGATAGCAAAGGAGAGGGTACCTGTTGTGATGAAAGGCTTGCTGTTTGGCGCGCTATTGCTGCTGACAGCCTGTGGTGGCGAAGAACCTGCCTCAGGCATTGACTCCACGCCTGTGGCAACACCTGCACCGGTGCAGCCCACCCCCGATCCGGTAACGCCACCGCCTGATCCAGTTGACCCACCGCCTGCGCCGGTCGAGCCGCCACCAGACCCGGTTGCCCCCCCGCCGGATCCGGTTGAGCCACCTCCAGACCCGGTCGAGCCGCCACCCGCACCGGTAGAGCCGCCGCTACCCAGCGGCGTGATGACACCTGCGCAAGCCGCCCGCTTATTACAGCAGGCCAGTTTTGGCCCATCATTAGCGGACATCAATGCTGCGTCAACGCTGACTGCACAGCAGTGGATAGCGCAGCAGCTGGCCATGCCAGCTACCTTGCATATGCCTAATGTGCAGAATGTGGTCGGTAAAAACCACGCGTCACATTACACCCGGGTTGAAGCCTGGCTGCACATAGCGCTACGCGAGCCTGATCAACTGAGACAGCGGGTCGCCTTTGCCTTGAGTCAAATTCTGGTGGTATCGAAAGATCATCCCAATCTTGAGTTGCAGCCGCTGGCCCTGGCTAATTACTACGACATTCTGGTTCGGCATGCGTTTGGTAACTACCGGCAATTGCTGGAAGACGTTGCGCGCTCGCCGGTGATGGGCGTGTACCTTAGCCATATGGGCAATGAAAAACCTGACCCGGCACGCAATATCCGCCCGGATGAGAACTTTGCCCGTGAGATTTTGCAGCTGTTTACCATTGGCCTGGTTGATTTAAATGAGGATGGCAGTGTCATCACAAACAAAGATGGTTTACCGGTACCGAGTTATGATCAGGCGGTAATTGAAGGTTTTGCCCATGTCTTTACCGGCTGGAGCAGCCCAAGTGAGACCTGGAACCGGAAAAAGAAAGATTATTTTCAACCGATGCAGGCATTTGATGCTTACCACGATATGGCACCGAAGCGACTGCTGAATAACCAGATACTACCGTCAGGGCAGACCGCACAGCAGGATTTGACTGCCGCACTGGACAACATTTTTCAGCATCGCAATATCGCGCCCTTTATCAGCAAGCAGCTGATCCAGCGGTTAGTTACGTCTAATCCGTCGGCAGACTATGTGGCGCGGGTAGCGCAGGTATTTAATGATAATGGCCACGGGGTGAAGGGCGATCTTGCTGCTGTTGTCAGCGCTATTCTGCTTGATACCGAAGCACGCCTCGCCGTACCTTACCAGGTGGAAGGGTTTGGCAAGTTGCGCGAACCGTTGCTAAAAACCACGCATTTGTGGCGGGCGCTGGAGGCTGAGTCGGTCAGCGGCCGGATCCGCACAGTAGGGATTGAGGCTGCGCATGGTCAGGCACCGCAACAAGCGCCGTCAGTATTTAATTTCTTCCGGCCCGATCACAAACCCAATGGCGAGCTGCAGCAGCTGGGGTTAAACGCGCCCGAAGCACAATTGTTAACCGACAGTTTGCTGCTGGACATGCAAAACTATTTTCACTCCGCTATTAACCTCAGTATCGCCGAGCAGGTCAGTAAACCTGATGATTTTCATATGTTAATCGGTTTTAGCGAGTTAGGACGCCTGTTAACGGAGCAGGGCACTGACGCCTTACTGGAGCGTTATAATCTGGTGTTTTTTGCCGGGTCCATGCCCGCCGCGCTGCGGCAGGTATTAATAAACACAGCGGCGCAGCTGCAACAGCTGTCGGCTGAACAACGCGCCGCCGCATTGCTTTATCTGGTGTTTATTTCACCTGATTATGCGTTGCAGCGTTAACGGAGAGCGGGTATGAGCCTTAACAGCAGACGGCAGTTTCTTTCATTGTGCTTGCGGGGTAGCCTCGGTGTCGCCGCGCTGTCGTCATTGCAGCTGCGGTTTATGCAGTCAGTGCTGGCAGCCGAGCAACAGCCATTTGGCGATTATAAAGCTCTGGTGTGTATTTTTTTATATGGCGGCAATGACTCACTGAACATGTTGTTACCCTTAGGTGGCGACAGCTTGCAGTTTTATACCCAAGCCCGACAGCAGCTGGCTGTTGCTGATGCGTTGCCATTGCAGCCGTTGCATGCAGTGGAAGATGGTGTGGGGTTGCATCCGTCACTGGCGCCGTTATTACCTTATTTTGAGCAGAAAAAGCTGGCGCTGATCTCGGCGGTAGGTAGCCTGCTACAACCGATGACAAAAGCGGAATATCTGGCCGGTGCGGTAGCCAAACCGCAGCATCTTTTTTCGCATAATGATCAGCAGGACACCTGGATGCGCGGTCGTGAACCGCAGTTGGTCAGCCGGGGCTGGGGCGCACAAATGCTGGAGCTGCTGTATCAGACACCGGATTTCGCCAGTTGCATCAGTTTAGGCGGCAGTAATTTGTGGCAAAGTGGTGAGGCATTAAACCCGTTTAGCCTGACCAGTGCCGGTGTACCTGAGCTGCTGGCAACCAGACGCAATGATACCCGCTCCAACGCACTGAGGCAGGCAACACAGGCGTTGTTTGGCGCCCAGCCACATCCGCTTGGCCAGCATTATGCCAGCTTAAACGCTGACGCAATTGAGCGCAGCATTGTGGTCAGGCAGGCGCTGGCGCAGGCCGATAGCTTCAGTGGTATTTTTCCATCGGGCAATACGCTGGCCGCCCAATTGAAAACGGTAGCGCAACTGATAAGTTCACGTGATGCGTTGCAGGTAAAGCGCCAGGTATTTTTTGTCCGGATGGGTGGGTTTGACACCCATGGCGATCAGCAGCAGTTGCATCCTATTTTACTGGCGCGGCTGGCAGATGCGATGGCGGCGTTTCAGCAAGCGCTGGATGACAGTGGCAACAGCAATAATGTTACCAGTTTTACCATGTCCGACTTCGGCCGCACCCTAAGCACGAATGGCGACGGCACCGACCATGGCTGGGCCGGGCACCAGCTGGTGATGGGCGGTGCAGTAAAAGGCGCGGATATCTATGGCGAAGTACCACAACAACGTCTTGGCGGTGCGCGTGATGTCGGTGCCGGCCGCATTATTCCGGAGTTTGCCAACGAACAATACTTCGCCACGCTGGCGCAGTGGTTTGGTGTGTCTGCGGCACAATGCCGGCAGTTATTTCCCAATCTGGCGAATTTTAATCAGACCAATCTTGGTTTTGTCTGAGCTTATTGCAGAATAAACTCTTCCAACGCGCGGCCGGTCAGTTTACCAATCTGGCGGAACATATAAATAATAGCGCCCATCAGCATTACCATGCTGGGTAACACTATGACCGGATAGCTTAACCAGGTCATACGGCCCAGTTCTTCAGCATAGGCGGTGGTACCTGGCTGGCTAACCACTATCGCCTTGGCCAGAATATAGTTCAGCGCTGAGGACACGAAGAACGAAGCCGCAACAATATAGCCGGCGCGCGTCATGCGCCGCTCGAATTCTGCGCTGTTATGCTGTTCTGCCAACGCCTGGTACAGTTTGTCGGTATCCAGTAGCTCGGGGTTTATCAGCAGTTTTTTGACTAACGGAAAGGGTGTGTACTGGCTAACTAGCACAATGATTGCAATAAGCGCCGGGATCAGTGCTTCTTTAATGGCAATATAAGCCGGATCCAGCTGCAGCAGGCTGATGCCGCCGGTTAGTAAAACGCTGATAATACCCAACACCGAGAAAAAATTTACTTTACCGGATTGTTTTAACTCCCACAGACCAAACAGCAGCGGAAAGGCCAATGCCACTACCACAGCCCAGACCGGCCCCAGTGCATCATCGCTACTAAAGCGGCTTAGAACAATGGCCGGAATCGCAACGTTAATCACTAAGTTGCTAAGAAGACCAGACTTTTTCGGCCTGGCGCTGGTGGTGTGCTGCTGCGTCATCGTATTGCTACTCTTTTTCGGTGTGTAGGCAGTATATCAAGGATTCGTGCCTTGCCCAGCACCCGGGGCATTAGTTTATCAGACCAAATAATTCAGCCAGTGCCGGGCGGTTACGACGGGACATTGTCAGTACGGTACCGCACTTTAAGATGACCTCTGCATCGCCTTTATCGCCGGGGCGCAACTCAATAATATCGCTTTTGCGCACTATGCTCGAGCGATGAATGCGGGCAAATTGGGCCGGGTCGAGTTTTTTCTCAATAGTGGCCATGGTCTCGCGCAGCAAATAGCTTTTTTGTCGCGAATAAACATGAATATCCACGTAGTTGCCGGCACTTTCAATCCAGCTGATATCGTTGACCTCAACCAGGCGCAGCCGGCCCGGCTCGCGGATGGTAAGGCGATCAATATAAGCGGCTGCCGGCGCAGAACCTGCAGCCGTGCGGTTCAGGCGATGAATGATTTTACTGCAGGCTTTAAACAACGCCTGTTGAAAACGCTCGGCGCTAAAGGGCTTAAGTAAATAGTCTACTGCGCTTAGCTCAAACGCGGCGACCGCATAGTCGGCATAAGCACTGCAGAAAATTACCGCAGGGTTATTGGTCAGTTGTTTAAACACGTTTAAGCCGTTCAGCCCTGGCATGTGTATATCGAGAAAAATAATATCCGGCTGCAGCAATTCAGCCAGTCGCAATGCATCATTGCCATTATCAGCCTCAGCAGCTAACTCGAATTGCTGCTGTTGGCTCAAAAGATGTTTTAAGCCAGCCCTGGCTAAAGGTTCGTCGTCCACTATTAAGCAACTTAATTTCATATCCGACTCGACATCACAAAGTGGCACTGTGCTGAGTAGTTCGGCAGATATCAGTTCGGCAGATATCAGCAGCGGGTGCCTGGGGCTAAAAAGGAACGCAGTTTATCAAAGCCGTGTTGAAGACGGCATGAAAATAGTACCCGTTTCGCTGCTTTTAGCTGCCGTTTTAACAAATTCGCACACTCAATAGTGCCAAAATCGTAAATCCTCCATTTAGTCACATGTTGCCTCACTTTTGCGGAATAGCGCTGGTATTTAGCGGCCGGCAGAATTAGCGTCTGCGCCAGAATAACCATCACTATAACAACGGTAGCCACACTTCAGGTTGCCACGGAGAGTAACATGCAAAAATCATTACTGGGTTCGGCTGTGCAGTTAGCGTTGCTGGCTGCACCCATAGCTGTCGCGGGTTTCAGTGCAGCGGCAGCAGTACCGGAAGAGGTCGCCAAGGTAGAACGTATCGCGGTAACCGGCTCACGCATTCAGCGTCAGGACATGGAAACGGCGTCACCCATTACCGTCATTGATGCGGCGGCGATCCGTGTTGAAGGGTTCACGTCAGTAGACCAGCTACTGCAGGCGCAAACGTCAATGGCTGGCGCTGCGTCGGGTTCAACCACTAACAATGGCGCCGATGGCGCGGCGCAGGTAGAACTGCGTGGTATGGGGTCAATGCGGACATTGGTACTATTAAATGGTCGCCGCATGGTGAACTCCGGTTCAGGCGCCGACAGTGCCGTTGATTTAAATTCAATTCCGGTGGCGATGATTGCCCGGGTAGAAATTCTCAAAGACGGTGCCTCAGCAGTGTATGGCTCAGATGCCATTGCCGGTGTAATTAACATTATTACCCGGCAGGATTTTGATGGCGTGCAACTGGACCTCAACGGCAGCAGCACCGACAAAGGTGATGGTGAAACCGGCGAGTTAAGTGCACTGTATGGTTTTAGCACTGAGCGTGGCAACTACACGCTGGGCGCGACGTTGGCACAGCGCGAAGGCGTAATTCAATCTGAGCGTGACTGGACCCGACGGGGTTACAGCTCGTTCATTCCAACCGGCTCACTGGGTGGCAAGGTGCAAAATGCCAATGGTCAATGGGTAGCACGCAGTACCGGTTACGATTTTACCCAGGACAGCTGGTATCAAACGCCCAGCAAACGTTACAGCCTGTTTGCCAATGCAACGCAAGAGTTTAGCAATGACCTGGTGCTGACGGCTGATTTGTTATACACCAAACGTAAATCGGATCAGCAAATGGCCGCGCAGCCAGGTGATGTGATGCTGGACGTATGCGGTGCGCCGGGCGCAGATTTAATCAGCTGTATTACCTTAACCCCGGCTATGACGGCAGGTGGCATAGCTGCCGATGATACCGGACGGGTAAATTACCGCCGCCGTACTACCGATGTTGGGCCGCGCATCAGTGCCCAGGACACCGATACGCTGCGGTTATCGGCAGGCCTGGCGGGCGAGCTTAATGTTCACACCGGCATGAATTGGGATCTGTCCTATACCTATGGCAAAAACGAAGCCGACACGTCAATGGCGAACTCCATCAATGCGGTGAAGATGGAAAAATCGATTTACGCAAATCAGGCAGCCTGGTTTAGCGGCGCACCATTGAGCAGCGCTATTGTTAATGACATTAGTTTTCTGGAGCAGAATGATGGCGGCAATGCGCAGCATATTGTAGCCGGGGTATTAAACGGTGATCTGTTTGACCTTGAAGCTGGCGCGGTGGGTTTTGCTATCGGCGCAGAGTATCGCCGCGACAGCGGTTTTTATCAGCCTGACCCGGTCATCGTGGCGGGTGATGGCTCTTCAGCACAGCAAGACCCAACCAAAGGCAGTTATAACGTTGTATCGTTCTACCAGGAAGTCAGCGTGCCGTTCAGCGATAAGCTGACCGGTGAGTTTGCGCTGCGGTTTGACGATTACTCAACCTTTGGTAAGGCCAGCACCTGGAAAGTGGGTTTAACCTATAGTGCCAGCGACGAGATCATGCTCAGAGCCGTAGCAGCGACCGGTTTCCGCGCGCCTAACGTCAGCGAGCTGTATGGTGGCAATACCGGTTCTTATGATTATCTGGATGACCCGTGGGGTAACGAACAGGACCCGCAAATTCTGGTCAATTACACCTCTGATGCCAACATCCAGCCAGAGCAGTCAGAATCGTTTACCGCCGGTTTTGTGTTGTCACCGTCACAAATTGACGGTTTGTCGATGACAGTAGATTACTGGCGCTTTAAGGTAACAAACGCGATTACCCGGTTAGATGCGCAGGCTGGTTTAAACAACTGTTTTGCCGGTGATCAAACCGCTTGTGACACCTTCAATATTACGCTGGATGGTGACTTGTCACACTTTACTAACCCGCTGACTAACGTCGGTAATCAGGATACCAGCGGTATCGACGTGAACCTGGCGTATCGCTTTGATGCGGCCGGCCTGACGTGGAATATCAATAACGATACGACCTGGTTGCTGAAGTTTAAGCAGGACGGCATTGATTACACTAACACTATCGATGGTAACTATGGTGGCTATGCTGAATTGCGTAACAATCTGAGCATTCAGGCCGGCCGTGGTGACTGGAGTGTCACCTACTTCAACCGTTATATTGGCAATACTGATTATCTGGCGGATGGCAGTAAAGTAGATGCTGTGCTGTACCACAACGTGGCGGCAAGCTACTTCATCGCCCGGGGGTTAAGTGTGTCGCTGGGGGTGAAGAACCTGACCGATGAAGCACCTTCTTACGTTGAAAACGGCAGCGACGGTGGCACAGTGCCAGAAGTCTTCGACACTATCGGCCGTCAGATCTACGGTGGCGTCAGCTACAAGTTCTAAGCGTAAGCTCTGACAACAGATGTAACAATAAAAACCCCGCCTCAGGCGGGGTTTTTTATCAATTCTGGCGCGGAGTTTACCGCATTTTGCCAGTAATCGCCCGGCGGGACGGCAGGGCCGTAAATCTGACACTGGCGGCTTTCTGTACTATACCTTTAGTTCTGGCAAATGAAGGGTATGGCGACGTTGTCACGATGAAAAAGGAAAATAATATCGGGTCAGGACTGACTAATATTGATTTCGCCCGCCTGATAGATTCTGCAGGCATCGGGGTAATTGTGCATCAGTGGGATACCACTGTGGTGTACGCCAACCCGACAGCCTTATCGATGTTAAAACTCACCTATGATCAACTTATCGGCTCGTCGGCAGTGGATCCGCGCTGGCACATGCTGGATGAACATCACCGGCAGTTACATGTGTCGGAGTTTCCGGTCAATAAAGTGAAAGCATCCGGCTCGTCACTATATGGTTACGTGGTCGGGGTCATCGATTTTGATCATGATGAAACCATCTGGTTTAAGGTTAACGCGGTTATTGAACAAGCCGATGATGCGGAGCCGGCTTTTATCGTTGTAACCCTGTTTGCGCTGGAAGATATTTCTGCGCTGTTTTCCTTTCAGCAAATCGTGCAAAGTGCCGGCGACATTATTATCGTCACTGAAGCCGATAATGTCGAAGAGCCGGTTGGTCCAAAAATTGTTTATGTAAATAAGGCATTTGAAACGCTTACCGGTTACAGCTCGAAGGAGGTATTAGGCGAAACACCGAGATTACTGCAGGGTAAATTTACCGACAAGGCTGCCCGGGAACGGATTAAAGTGGCGTTAAGAAAACAGCAGCCGGTGCGGGAAGTGCTACTGAACTACTCAAAGACCGGCAAGCCTTATTTTCTTGATATGAATATTATTCCGCTGAAAAATCGGGCCGGTGACGTGACACACTTTGCTGCGATAGAACGTGATGTTACCGAGCAGACGTTTTACGCCGAGCAATTGGAAAAGCGTAACCGTGATTTGAAGCTGTTAAAAGAAAACCTGCAGGATGTGGTGCGCCAGCGCACGCTGGAGCTAAAAACGGCGAATGCCAAACTGCAACGGCTGGCCTATTTTGATGCACTGACGTCGATCCCAAACCGGCGTTACTTTCTGGATATGAGCCAGGCGTTTTTAAGTCTGGCGAGAAGAAAAAACCAGAACCTGGCTGTGGCAATGATTGATGTTGATGATTTTAAACAAATTAATGACCAGTATGGCCACGCTATTGGGGACAACTCCTTATGCCTGCTGGCAAACACCATGAAGACTTTTTTTCGTGCTGAAGACATTGTTGGTCGCATCGGTGGCGAAGAGTTTGGCCTGACGATGTTATTTGACCAGACCAAAGACGTTGTCGTGACGTTACAGCGTTTTCAGCAGCAACTGGCGTTAACCTTCACCAAGCCGGATGCGACCGCTGGCTGTACGATACAACCTTTTACCGTCAGCATTGGTGTCTGTGTGGTGGAGCCAGACAAAACAGTTGAGATGGACGACCTGCTGAACTGCGCTGATAAGGCGTTATATCAGGTCAAGCGTACGGGCAAAAACGCCGTTATGTTATATAACGGCGATAGCGCTCACCGCGGTTAATTTTTTGCCGGATAGCTGTTGGCTCCGTCTGGCATGACACCTTTACCTAAACGAATTTCCAGTACCGCCTCAACCTGCTCCCGACCACCACTGCTGATACCCACTTCATACTGTGGTTCGGTCACTGTGCGGCTGCGACAACCGAGCAGTGAACAGTCCTGCACTGTTGACTGGCGGTAGCCGGCGCCGACGCGGTTGGCTGCGTCGCGCTCACGTTCGGTAACGGTTTCTTTATCCACCACGACGAACCAGTCGTAGCCCTGCTCGGCTGTCAGTTCTGCGGCACGGCGCAGGGCATAGGCTTTGGCTTCGCCACTGTCGTCGCCACGGGCTTTAAACGTCACGCGGTAATAGTTATCGCTAATTTGCTGTTCCGCATAGCCGTAGCCATTACCTTTTGCTGCGCGGTAATCGGGCTGACTGCTGCATGCAGTCAGCAGCAGGCTGGTTACTAATACGATTATCTGGCTGATGTAGTTTCGCTGTGTCATAACAAACCTCGACTCTTTGTTAGTGATTAGGTTCAGTTAAATACTGTTGTTCTGCCGTTACCGTTAACGCCGGGCCGGCCATCAGGGTGTCCAATATACCGTCCAGCGCACTGCCGCCTGCTGCCGTTTGGTATTGGCCGGCATCAATGCTGCGCTCAGTCGCCAGGGTAGCTTTTATTGACCATTGGCCCTGGGTGCGACAAGCAATATGTTCGGCCTGGGCGCTGGCGCTTTGCAGGGCAAATTGACGGCAAAAATCACCCTGCTGGCTGATAAAACTCAAGCGTGGCGTCAGCTGCTGTTCGGCTGCAACGGCATAAACGCTGCCGCTGGGTGCACTGTCTAACAGCTGCAACACCGCTGGGCTCAATGCGGCCGTCGTCTGTTGGGGAGCCATGCTCATTTGGGACAGACCATACCCGGCAAACAAAGCAATGCAGGCTACTGCAGCAGCATGGCGCTGCAGGTGTTGCTGCAGATTGCGCCAGCGGGGAAAGGCGATAATTTCAGCGCTCTGTTGGCCCGGGGCTTCATCCAGTAACTGCAGAACCGAGTCAGGCAACGGCTGGTTGTCAATTTGCGCATAGTGCTGTTGCACCAACGTATCGACCATGGCTAAATCGGCCAGTCGCTCGGTCAGTTGCTCGTCCTGCAGCAATTGTTGCCTTACCCGCTCCATATCCTGCTCCGGCAACGCCGCATCTAAAAAGGCGGACAGTAGTTCATCAGTCATGTTCATGCCAGGCTCCCGCTGTGCTTTAGTGCGCTAACCATGGCCGCGCGTGCTCTGGCCAGCCGGCTCATAATGGTGCCGGCCGGTATCGCCAGTACAGACGCGGCCTCCTGGTAACTTAGCCCCTGTACCGCAACCAGTGACAATACTTCGCGTTGCTCATCTGGCAGGCTGTTCATCGCGGTATTAACTTCGGCTAGCTGAATATCATTAATCATATCCTGCTCGCCATCGCTGAAGTTTTCCTGCTGCAACTCAGTGTGCTGCGTGGCAAGATTACGCACTTTTTGCGCCCGATAGTCGTCTATCCACAAATTACGGCATATTTTAAATGCCCATTGCGGCAGCGGCACGCCTTCTGCCGGCGGTGTATTAAGCAGCCGTACGACGGTGTTTTGCAGTAAGTCATCTGCATCAGCCATGCTGCCGGTTAGCGAATACGCAAAGCGGCGTAGCGCGGGTAACAGCTGTTTTAGTTCTGCTTTCATGATTAGGTTATACTCCTCTTTACCCTGATAACGGCTCAGCAGTAAAAGTTATTCCAGCATAACGGGAATTTTTTTTCCTGCCAGCCGTTTAATGTAGTAACTACTGATATAAGTTGCAGGGAATAGGATGAAACCACAGGTCATTTATCGCGCACTGATGCTGATGTTGGCATTGCCGGCGCACAGCCAGATTTTACCCAAAACACCGCTGCAGCAAGTGGTGCCGCAAGTAACTGAACAGGTGCAACGCAGCACGCAACGGCTGCAGCAGGTAGCGCAGCAGCAACAGCTGACCCAGCAGTTAGCCGAAAAAGCCGCATTGCCGGACCCCTTAACCATGTTACCCAAGGCATTGGATGTGGTTGGCCAGACCGGGCAGCTGCACTGGCGTGAGGTTGAGGTAGAGCAGGGCTTTCGCGCGGTAGAACGTGAATGGCTGCTGTTATTGTCAGTACAGCAATGGCAGCAACTAAGCGCGCGTTGGCCGCAATTAGCCGGCTATTTGCAGTCTGCTGTCACTCTGGACGCTCTGGATCTGCAACTTATCACGCTGAAGCTGCCGGCTGAGTTAGATTCTTCGGCGCAGCTGAGCCAGCAATTTAATGCTGAGTTGGCGGCCCTTGCCGGTCGCAATCATATTTATCAGCCGCAGGCCGCTGCTGCGGCAGAAGCTGACACTGAAGGCGCTGCTGTCGGCGCAATGTGCCAGCTGCCGGTAACGCTGGGTATGATTGATACCGCCGTTGCGCTGGATCATCCGGCGCTGGCGCAGCAGGCAGGCCGGTTGCAGATTGAGCAAAAAAATTTCTTGCCGCCTGACATTGACCAAAGCTTTGGTCATGGCACGGCAGTAGCGGGGTTACTGGGCGCGCAGCATGTTGACGTGGCGGCCTTGCTGCCGCAGTTAACGCTGTATAGTGCCAGCGCGTTTTACGCCAGCAATGCTTATCAGCAGTCGGCGACGCTGGCGCATGTACTGCAGGCGTTAAACTGGCTGGTTAGTCAGCAGGTAAATGTGATTAATATGAGCCTGACCGGGCCGGATAACCCGGTACTGGCGGCGACGGTGGCTAAATTGGCCAGTCAGCAGATTATTCTGGTTGGCGCCGCCGGCAATGGCGGCCCGGCAGCGGCTGCGTTGTACCCGGCAGCGTACCCTGACGTGCTGGCTGTAACTGCGGTGGATAATAGCGGCCAGCTGTATCGCTGGGCGAATCAGGGGCACTATATTGACTTCGCGGCGCTGGGCGTAAAAGTGCCAACGCTGAGTGCGGCAGGCGCGGTGGTAGCGCAAAGCGGCACCTCTATGGCAACACCGGTTGTTAGTGCGGCGGTTGCCTGCTTACGGGCGGCGAGGCCAGACAGCGGCGCCGCGCAGATTAAACAACAATTAATGCAGCAGGCCCGCGACTTAGGCGAGCCTGGTAAGGACAATCAGTTTGGCTATGGTCTGCTGACCACGCCGTTAAAAGCTCAGTTGTAGCGACACTGAGCTGCGGGTTTCGCGATAGTCGGCACTGTCCAGTGTCGAGCTGAAATCACCATGTTCCAGTTTGGTCAGCAGCGCCAGGTGGGCATTAACGTCCAGCTGCCAGCTGGCTTCCAGTTGGGTGTGGGTATCTTCACGCTGGCTGACAGGCGTGGTATTCGCCAGGTTAGTGTTATCAGTAACGCCAGTGTTGCCAGCTGCCGGCTGATAGGTGCGCTGTGATAACGTCGCGCCCAGCTGCAGTTTATGGTTTAGCTGCCACAGGTTATAGCTGCCGGACAGTTTTAGCCTTAGCCCGGGAGCCTGATAGCTAAAGGCGTTATCGCGGCTATCTTCATTTTCATACAGCAGGCCAAGGCTGATAAAGCGCTTACCCTGGGCAAAAAACCAAAAGCTATCGACACTGGCGCCTGCCGTGGTGGCATCACGCTGACTAAAGCGGTCAAAAGATTTTTCGCTCAGCGTAATGGCCGGGCGCACAAACCAACTGTCGCTGACACTGTGCATACTGTACAGGCTGGCCTGCTGCAGTGTCATAAAACGTGCCTGGTCTAGTTCAGCCAGCGCATAATAAACATTACCGCCTACTGTGGTGGAACCCAGCTGATAACCGGCGTCCAGATAGGCCAAATGCAGGCGTGTATCAAAGTCATGGGCCTCACGGTAGTTTTTATCCTGCACGCTGTAGCCGCTTTCCAATCGCAACTGGCTGGTTGCTTGCCAAGCCGCCGTTAGCTGTGCTTCAAGTAAAGTGGCGACATCTGCCTGGCCACTGGCTTGTTCTAACTCGCTGATATTCACGTTAGATTGCTGCTCCAGCCCGGCACGGGCGCTGCCAGTAAAACGCCAGCTGTCATCAGCCAAAGACGAGGTGCAGTACAGCAGGCAAAGTGCTGCTGGTACGGCAATGTTGGGGGTGTGAAGGGCCATAATAAATCTCCTGAGGCACAAAGCTGCGCCGGTTTAGCACCGGCGCGCCTGGGTGAGTAAAGTTACAGACCGGTAGACAGTTTTACGGTATTGCGCACCGTGTTAGACACTTCAGCGCTGACGGCCTGGTTTACCGTCTGGGTCACGGCCGCGCTGGTGCTTTGCTGCAGCATCTGGCTGGTGCTGCCGATCACTTGCTGTTGCACCATGGTGCCGGTATTGCCCACCAGCTCGGCGTTAACCTGCCCGGTAGCATTAGCACTTACCGCGCTGACAACGTCGCTGGCAACAGTCGATTGCAGTTGCTGGCCCAGGTTAGCCGCCTGTGCGCTACCGGTATTCAGCGCACTGAGTGACGTTGCAGCGGCGCCGGTTAGCTGGGCGCTGGCTGCGCCGGTTAATGCGGCGCCGGTTTGCGCGCCTTGTGTCAGCACATCTTGTGTTAATGTGGCAGAGCCTGACGCCGCTGCGGCTAACAGTGTTGATGCGTTCACGCTATTGGCCGCCGTTTCTTCTGCCGGTGTAGTGTCGGCTTGAGCGGGCATTGCTATAGTGCTGTCGCTGTTGCTGCCAGTCTCAGTGTCAGTTTGGGCTGACGTATTAGCATTGCCGTTTGCCGATGTGGTCGCTGACGGCGCTATATTGGCGTTTGCATTAGCATTGCTTTGCTGGTTACCGCTTACCGTGGCACTGGTATTACTTTGGTTATATTGCAGTTGACCGGCGTTATTGCTTTGCGCTGATAAAGTCACATCGGCCGCCGCAGACAGGGCAGAAAAACAGGCAATAGCGATCAGGCTGGGAGTCAGTAGTGTTTTCATCATCGTTTCCTCTAATTGTCGTGATTGACAATGAGGTAACGGTTGGGACTGATACTTTATTCCGCCAAGACGAAAATATTTTATTTTCATTATGGTTATTTGGTCTTACCAATCCCGTTGCCGCTTTGGTAAACAATCAATGTTGAGTACCAATTGATAACGCGCTAGGGTGGTGCAATACAGGGGCACAGAGGCATTTGAACATGGATCATTACGCAACATTAAGAGCCAACGTTGGTTTACTGGGAACTAAGCTGGGAGACACCATCCGCGGGCAGTTAGGCGATGCCGTACTGGAGCGGGTAGAGCAAATCCGTTTGTTGTCCAAGGCAGCAAGGCAGGGCGAAGAGTTACAGGCTGATAAACTGAAGCAGGTTTTACGCAGCCTGACCGATGACGAATTGTTGCCAGTCGCACGGGCTTTTGCTCAGTTTCTGAATTTAGCCAACCTGGCCGAGCAGCATCACACCATTAGCCGTAGTGGCCATGCCAGTATTGAAAAGCCGGAACCGTTGGAAGAACTGTTCAGTTTGCTCGATAGCAAAAAGCTTGATGCCGCAAAAGTAGAGCAGGCCGTTGCTAATTTATCGATTGAGCTGGTGCTAACCGCGCACCCAACCGAAGTATCCCGTCGTACCTTAATTCATAAATTGACCGAAATTGCCGCCTGTTTGGCCGAGCTGGAGCAAGACTTAACAGCGTTACAGCAAGAAAAAATAGAACTGCGCTTAAGCGAGCTTATTGCGCAGGCTTGGCATACCAATGAAATACGTGAACAGCGCCCTACGCCGGTAGATGAAGCCAAGTCAGGCTTTGCGGTGATTGAAAGCTCGGTGTGGCAGGCGATCCCGGACTTTTTGCGCGAACTCGATACTAAGCTGGTCAGCGCCACCGGCAAAGGCCTGACATTAGATGCGGCACCGGTGAAGTTTTCGTCCTGGATGGGCGGTGATCGTGATGGCAACCCCTTTGTTACCGCCAAGGTTACCCGCCAGGTGCTGTTACTCAGTCGCTGGAAAGCGGCCGACTTATTTGCCAAAGATTTAGACATGCTTAGCAGTGAACTGTCGATGTTTCAGGCCAGCCCAGCGCTGCGTGAAGCTGCGTCTGACGCCAGTGAGCCTTATCGCGCCGTATTAAACAAATTGCGCAGCGGCCTGCTGCAAACGCGGGACTGGTTAACCGAAGCATTAAAGCATGACCGGCTGCAACGGCCACAGGGGTTGATTTGGCACAATGCCCAGCTGCTGGAGCCCTTGCTGTTGTGTTATCAGTCGTTACTCGACTGCGGTATGAGCGTTATTGCTAATGGCCGGCTGCTCGATACCGTGCGCCGCGCTTACGCCTTTGGCGTGACGCTGCTGAAGTTAGATATTCGACAAGATGCCGGGCGTCATGCTCAGGTGTTTAGTGAGTTAACACAGCATTTGGGCTTAGGCGATTACGGTGCCTGGGATGAAGGCGCGCGCCAGGCATTTTTGCTGGCGGAGCTGGCGAACCGCCGACCGTTATTTCCGAAAAACTGGCAGCCGTCTGCCGACGTGCAGGAAGTGCTGGATACCTGCGACATTGTGGCCCGCCATGGTAGCGAAGCGCTAAGTACCTATGTGATTTCGATGGCCGGCAAGCCGTCAGACGTATTGGCGGTGCAGTTATTGCTAAAAGAAGCTGGCAGCAGCTTCCCGATGCCGGTTGCGCCGTTGTTTGAAACCTTAAGTGATTTACAAAACGCGCCGGATTGTATGCGTAAGCTGCTCAGCATCGACTGGTACCGTGGCTATATTAACGGCAAACAGGAAGTGATGATTGGCTACTCCGACTCCGCCAAAGATGCCGGCGTGTTTGCCGCAGCGTGGGCCCAGTACAGCGCGCAGGAAGCCCTGGTCGCCATTTGTCAGCAGGCTAAAGTGCAGCTGACATTGTTCCATGGCCGTGGCGGTACTATCGGCCGTGGCGGCGGCCCGGCACATGCGGCTATTTTGTCGCAGCCGCCGGGTTCATTGGCTGGTGGTTTACGGGTTACCGAACAAGGCGAGATGATCCGCTTTAAATTTGGTTTGCCTAAACTGGCTGAACGCAGCCTGGCGCTGTACGCCAGTGCCGTACTTGAGGGTATGCTGCTGCCACCGCCGGTACCGAAACAAAGCTGGCGTGAGTTAATGCAGCAGCTGGCTGATGACTCGTGCGAGGCGTATCGCGCTGTGGTGCGGCACAATAAAGACTTTGTGCCGTATTTTCGTGCCGCCACACCAGAGCAGGAACTGGGGCAGTTACCGCTGGGTAGCCGGCCGGCCAAACGTAACCCCACTGGCGGCGTAGAAAGTTTACGCGCGATACCGTGGATTTTTGCCTGGTCGCAAAACCGCTTAATGCTACCCGCCTGGCTCGGGGCTGGTAATGCGCTGGCTAATGCTGCCGCGCAAGACAAAACTGCGTTGCTGGATGAAATGCAGCAGCAATGGCCGTTTTTTGCCACCCGGATGTCGATGCTGGAAATGGTGTTTTTAAAAGCCGACACCGACATTGCGGCTTATTACGATAAGGTGCTGGTACCGGCTGAACTGAAGCACTTGGGCGACAGTTTGCGCGCCCAGCTGGCAGATGATCGCGCGTTGCTGTTAAAGCTTATCCACAGCGATACGTTGATGGCAAAAGAAAGCTGGATCCGTGAATCGATTATGCTGCGTAATACCTACGTTGACCCGCTGCACATACTGCAGGCTGAATTGCTGCACCGCGTCAGGCACCAGCCGGAACGTGTTAACCCGATGATCAGCCGCGCTTTAATGGTAACCATTGCCGGTATTGCGGCAGGTATGCGCAATTCTGGTTAGGCAAACCCCGACGCTATTTGACGTATCAAAGTGGCGTCGGGTTACCGGTCTGGTTCGCGCGCAGAAAGCGACGGCGTAAAATGCTATAGTTTTCTCAGCGTGGATTAACCCTAGGCTGCACCTTTATGCGAATAGTCCCCCTGTTTACGGCAATACTGATGATGTTGGCAGCACCGCTGGCGGCCAATGAGCCTGCCAGCGAGAAGCCGGAAATTAAAGTGGTTAACGCGACCCAGGATCAGGCAATAGCACAGCGCCTGTCTGCCATTCTGGCGCAAATTAACGGCCTGGATACGGTGGAAATTAGTGTCAACGCGGGCGTGTTAACGCTGCAGGGGCAGGTGGCTAATGCCCAGCTTAGCCGTGAGGTAGTGGCCATTGCCAGCCGGTTAGAGGGGGTGGTGTATGTACAAAACCTGCTGCAGGAGGAACTGGCGGTACGGTCACGTCTGGCACCGGCCAGCGAAAAATTTCAGCAACTGCTGACCAAGGCGGTGCAAATGCTGCCGTTATTACTGGTAGCATTGCTGGCTATTGTCAGTTTCTGGTTACTTGGCGCCTGGCTGTCAAAGCGCGCTGGCTGGTTAAGACGGTTGGGGATCAGTGAGCTGGCGTCAAATCTTGGTATGCGGTTTGTCCGCCTGCTGATCACCGGCGTCGGGGTGCTGATTGCGCTGGAGTTACTCGATGCAACCGCATTGGTCAGTGCCGCGCTGGGGGTGGCCGGGGTCATTGGTATCGCGCTGGGCTTTGCTTTTCGTAATATCGTCGAAAATTATCTGGCCGGGGTCTTACTGAGTACACGCAATCCTTTTGCTATTGGCGATCAGATCCAAATTGGTGAGTTCAGTGGCAGTGTTATCCGGCTGACATCGCGCGATACGGTATTAATGACGCTGGATGGTAACCATCTGCGTATTCCAAATAGCGACATTATTACTTCAGCGATGACTAATTTTTCGCGCAATCCGCTGCGGCGTTTCCAGGTTACAGTTGGGGTGTCGGTTGAGCTGGATTTAGTCACTGTGCGGCAGTTGGGTATTGCCACGTTAACAGCCATGCCTGGTATTTTGCCTGATCCGCCGCCGCGTTGCCTGATTGAAGAATTAGGCGACAGCGCAGTAGCGCTGAAGTTTTTCGGCTGGGTAGATCAACGTGACACCGATTTTCTTAAGGCACGCAGCGAAGCCATCCGACTGGTGAAAACGGCGTTTGACGACGCAGGTATAGAGATGCCCGAGCCCATTTACCGCATTCATATGGCGGATACGGCGCGGCCTGACAGCGCACAACCGGCCAGCACCACAGTGCGGCCTGCAAAGCCCGCGCAACAAGCAGAAGTGGATGTGGCGACAGACGAAAGCATTGAGCAACAACTTGCCGCTGAACTGCGCAGTTCAGATGAAGAAAACCTGCTGGCCAAGCCTAAGCCAGAGCGGGCCAAGCCAACAGTGTAACGGTTGCGTGCTGCTTTAGCCGGCGGGGCGTGGCACAAAATCCAGCACGGTGGCATTAATGCAATAGCGTGGTTTGCCATTGGGGCCATCGTCAAACACATGGCCTAAGTGAATGCCTGATACTTTGGCGCGGATTTCAGTGCGGCGCATACCATAGCGGTTATCGGCTTTTTCAATTACGGCGCCGTCTACCGGCTTGGTAAAGGATAGCCAGCCGGTGCCCGAATCAAACCGGTCTCGGGTATCAAACAACGCGGCACCGCTGAGTTTGTCAATAAACACGCCATCCGGGGTGTTTTTAAAAATTTCATATTGCTGGCAAAAACGGCCGTCGGTGCCCTCATCAAAGGCCACATTAAACGCCTCGCTGTCGCCGAGTTTAAATTTACCCAGCAGCAGATAAAACTGCTCCGCATTGATATAGCCCTGGCGGCCAAACACTTCTTTGCCATCCTGTAACAAAATGATGGTTGGTGTGGCCCAGGTCGGAGATGTCAGCGTTAACCCGTCCAGCTGGTTAGCATAACGAAAGTGCAGCGCAATGCTGCCACTATAGTGGCTGGCAACATCCGCTTTAAATTTTTCGCAGTACGGGCAGTAACTTGCAGAGTCAATTACCAGTATATGCTTGCCGGTTAGCAGCGCACTGTTGTCGGCCTGAAGCTGTTGCGTGGTTTGGTTTGGCTCAAAACGCACGCCGGTACTGTGATCCGGACAATAACCGTTCGGGTTGTTGGCGATATAGTTTTGATGGTACGGCTCGGCCGGAAAGAACTGCTGTAGCGGCTTGATCAGGGTTGTTATCTCTGCGAAACCCGCTTTGTGCAGCAATGGCTGATAACGGGCTTTGACCTGCTGTGCAATATCAAACTGTGCCTGACTGTTGGTAAGGATGGTTGAACGGTACTGAGTGCCAATGTCATTGCCCTGGCGGTTCAACTGCGTAGGGTCGTGCATTTCAAAATAACGCTGCAGCAAAGTGGTCAGGCTGATTTGCGCCGGGTTAAAGCTGATTTTAACCACCTCAGCATGGTTATTCGGGTTTAGCTTATTGGCCGGCTGCGTAATTGCCCGATACGTTGGTGCAACGCCGTTACCATCGGCATAGCCGGATACCGCATCAATAACGCCGGGCATCGCTTCAAAACGTTTCTCAACCCCCCAAAAACAACCCGCGCCTACCACTATAGTGTCGATATGGCGGGTGGCAGGCATAGGGGCAGCCTGCGCCGTACTGCCCAACAGCAGCGCAGCGGAAAAAAAAGTTAGCAACGTCGATACGGCCATAATTACCTCTGCCTGTTATTACGTACTATCTGTTACGTACTATCGGTTACGTAACAGACAGGCAAAAGGTGCAATTACTTTCAAAAATGGGCTTATTTAGCCGGCGTTTTTGCTTAACAAGGCCGCTAAGTTGCGGCAAACGTCGCGATATGCTGCAGTGTGTGCTCTATGTCGGCGCTGCTGATATCCAGATGGCATACCCAGCGCACGCGGCGGATGGCACCGCTGGCAGTCTGGTAGTTACTGGCCGTTAGCTTGACACCACGCTCTGCCAGATATGGCAGCAAACGGTCCGCCAAGGTTGTACTCATGTCGGTAAACAGAATATTGGTTTGTACCGGCAGTACCTGCAGCTGGCCATCCAACGCTGGCAATTGTGCCGCCAGTGTGGTTAAGCCTTCGGCTAAACGGCGGCAATTAGCATGGTCGTCAGCCAGGCGGTCAATATTGTTTTCCAGCGCATATAAGCCGGCTGCTGCCAGAATGCCGGTTTGGCGCATACCGCCGCCAAGCATTTTACGCACCCGGCGGGCGCGGGCAATAAAGGCTTCTGAGCCGAGTAATAATGAGCCAACCGGGCAGCCCAGACCTTTGGATAAACACAAACTGACCGAGTCGTAGCCCTGGCTTAGCTGCCGGGCCATCTGTTGTGGTGTTAAGCCGTGCAGTGGTGCCAGCGCGACTGCCGCATTCATCAGCCGGGCGCCGTCGATATGGCATGCCAGGCCCTTGTCTTTAGCCAGCGCTGCCACATCCTGCATATATTGCAGGGGTAACACTTTACCACCGACGGTGTTTTCAATAACGATTAAACGGCTGCGGGCAAAATGTGGATCGTCCGGTTTAATAGCCGCGGCAATGTCACTTAACAGCAGGCTGCCATCGGGCTGCAATTCTAACGGTTGCGGCTGAATAGACCCCAATACCGCCATGCCGCCGGCTTCCCATTTGTAGGTGTGCCATTGCTGGCCGACAATCGCTTCGTCACCGCGTTGGCAGTGGCTCATCATCGCTATCAGATTGGTTTGTGTACCGCTGGGGGCAAATAAAGCGGCTTCGAAACCCAACAGTTGCGCAGCGTAGCGCTGCAACTCAAGCGTGGCAGGGTCATCATTAAATACATCATCGCCTAAGGCGGCGTTGAACATCGATTCTTTCATGGCAAGACAGGGTTGAGTAACCGTGTCGCTGCGAAAATCTGGCATGGCGGGCTCCTGAAATAATAACTGGCTACAGCCTAAAGCGGTGCAGGCTGAAGTGCAATCAGAACAGTTAACGCCAGCAGGGTTGGCGGTGCAATAAAAAGGGCAGCCGCAGCTGCCCTTGACGTTCTGGTGTTAACTATTAATAAAAGCTGATTTTGAAGTCGACACCAAAGGTGCGTGGCTCGTTAACAAAACCGGTCAGGTTATTGAAATCGATAGCGCCCTTTAAGTTGTCTTCGTCGGTAATATTGCGGCCAAATACGCCAACTTCATAGTTGTTGTCGTAGTTGATATAAGCCACGCGTAAACCGGCTTCAAAGTTGTTGTTAGACTTAAACTCAGCAGACTCATACAAGAACAGGTTGGTTTTACCCTGTAACTGGTAGTCACCGTATACGTAGATTTCGCCGCTCTCAATTGGGAAATCATAACGGCCGTTTAATGTCAGAATAGTTTCCGGTGCCTGTGGGAACGGGTTGCCGTCAATCAGCGCCTGGTTGTTGCCATTAACCGGGTCCAACACAGTACACATGCCTGAACCACATGGCGCAACTGCCAGGTTTTTATCCTGCAGTTCAGTTTTGTTATAACTGAAACCGCCACCCAGGCTGAAGTTTGGCAGTACGCGGTAGTCAAAGTCTACTTCGAAGCCATAACCCACACCCTTATCGGCGTTGATCAGCTGGTTACCCTGCGTTTCGCCACCAATAGCAGACAACTGAATGTCATCAATGGTGTAGTAAAACAGCGCGCCGTTAAGGCGTAAGGTGTTATTCAACAGATCAGATTTCGCACCCACTTCATAAGACATAATGGTCTCAGATTTGGCTACTGACGGTGGCGCTTCAAACGCGACATCACGGCCTTGAATAGACTGGGCGCGGAAGCCATCGGCCATCCGGGCAAACAGGCTGGTTTTGTCGGTCAGGCGGTAGTTTGCGCTTAACTCCCAGCTGATATTGTCGTCTGATACTTTTATCGGGTCGTATTGTTGTATTTGCGCTACGCCAATGACCAGGGCAAAACCATCGACATTCTGCTGGCCAACTGAGAAGGTTTTCACGTCGTCGGTATAACGGATACCGCCGGTTACATCCAGTTTGTCATTAATTTTGTATGACGTCTGGCCGAACAAGGCCCAGCTGGTGTTGCCATGAAATACTTCTGTGGCGCCGAAAAAGCCATCAATGCTGTTTACGCCGAAGGTAGAGTCAAAGTAAAAACCGCCGACCTGCCAGCTCAGTGCGTCGCTGGTATCACTGGCTAAACGGATTTCCTGCGTGTACTGCTCTAAATCTTTTAGCTGATCTTCGGTAACCGCCTGAAACGGAATAAAACCAGGGCCGGTCGGGTTGCCGCCATCGATATCACCAATACCGCCGCCGTCAGCTTTTTCCATTGCTGAAATGCTGGTTAATGTCATGCCGTCAAACTGGAAGTCCAGTTTTAACGACGCGCCCCAGGAGTCATAGCTCTGGCTGTTACTGGTCGGCGCGTCATAGGCAACTGTGTCGCGGTCGTAATTGGCGTTTAATTTGTTGCTGCCATTGGTCAGGATATTGGCGCGAAACAGTGATGAAGTACCATCGTAATTACGTGAATGTACATTTAACAAGGCGTCGAAATCAGCCGCTTCGTATAAAAACTGCAGCCGGCCTGCGCGCTCGTTATACCCGCCCATAGCATCATTGTCGCCGCTAAAGCTGTTGTCTACCCAGTCGCTGCGGTGCTGAGACAACAACGAGACACGGGCAGATAATTCATCCGTTAAGCCGCCACCTACTGCACCTTCCATGTTTAACATGCCTAAAGTGCCGGCGGTGGTTTTGACGTAGGCATCATATTCCTGGCGTGGTTTAACACTATCAAATTTGATAATACCAGCCGTGGTGTTGCGACCGAACAGGGTACCCTGGGGGCCACGAATCACTTCAACCTGTTGTACGTCGAATAATGGCGTGCTTTTTAAAATCACGTTCTCCATCACCACCTCATCCATAATAATGGATACTGGCTGCGACGCGGCCAGGTCAAAGTCGGTGTTGCCTAAACCGCGGATATAAAACCGTGGCGCCGCACGACCATTAGAGGTTTCGGCATACAGGCCCGGTACTTTGATCGCCAGTGCAGTGATGTCATCGCCCGAAGAGAAAATGGCGTCAAACTTTTCACCCGACAACGTAGCGATAGAAATAGGCACTTCCTGAATGCTCTGACTGCGCTTTTGCGCGGTAACGGTGATGGTTTCCAGTTCCTGTTGCTTGGCCTGGTCTTTGTCACTTTCCTGCGCCAATAGCGCCGGAGAAAAACCTACAGCCGCACTAAACAGGCCAGCCTGAATGGCTGCTGACAACACTGACTTAGTAAATGGTTTCATTGAGGTGAACCTTTTATTAATAATTTACGATGGTTTGGTGTGCTTGCCGTAACGAACGGAATGCTGGAGTGACCACAGCAGTTGTTACGGTGAAACGAGGGCTAATATAGCAGTTTGTCGCACAAAATGCTCAACTTAGCGTCACTCAATGGCTGTTTTGTCAGCAGGCTGGGCCAAAGCGGTGTAGGCTCGTAT
>JBFKFH010000014.1:0-27109 GCA_041618685.1 Rheinheimera sp. | reverse complement strand
CGGCGCTCAAACAGATGTAAATAAGGTTCTGTACCGCCAAATAGCTGCAGCTCCCATGGGCAGGCAATATTGGATATAGCTTTGAGGTAGGCGACCAGCGCAAAGGAGCACAGCAGCGACAGGCTCAGGGCAATATAACTGCGTGTTGTTTTGCTATCGCGCGGGTTTTGCCGTGCATAATAAAAGGTCAGCAGCAGCACGGTGGCGCAGCACAGGTAGTTCAGTTTTCTGCCCCCCTTGTGCAACACCTGCTCGGTTAGCCAGTGGTACTGCAACGACCATTGATATCCTTCAAGCGCGTAAAACTTGCCAGCCAGCCAGATATCGCCACCGGCTACATCCAGCAATAACAGCGTAAATATATAGGCAATTGCGAGCAAAATAACGTTTCTGTCAGTGATAAAAGATCTGATTAGCATTGCGGTACTCGTCCTGACAGCTGCTTGAGCTAATTTGGTGTGCTCAAAGTGTGTCGCAGCAGTCTTAAGACAGGCTTAAGCTTTGGCTTTTAGCATCGCAGTAACGCAACAAACGAAGTGTGAAACGCTGTGATGAAAAATACCCTTGTCCGTCTGCTGGGCCCTTACTACCCGCTACTGGTGCTGCTGCTGTTAATGTTAGCGGTATTAAGTGTTAGCCGTATTGGGCTGTTTATCTGGCAGCTTGACCGGGTAAGTGCCGCCGGCCCGGTGTGGCAGCTGCTACTGCAAGGCGTGCGGGCTGATCTGATTATGGCCGGGCTATGGCTGGTGATCCCGGTGTTGTTGGTGTCATTGTGGGGCCGTGCAACCACGCTCGCCAGCTGGCGCAGGTTTTGCCATTTTTGGGCGTTGCTCGGGCTGGTCATGGTTATCTTTATCGAGCTGTCTACCCCGCAATTTATTCTGCAATATGACATCCGGCCAAACCGGTTATATATCGAATACCTGAAATACCCCAAAGAGGTGTTCAGTACGCTGTGGCAAGGCTTCAGAGCGATGTTATTGGGCGGCGTCGCCCTTACTGCCCTGTTAGTTTGGGGCGCTAATACGCTATTGCGCCGAAGCCAGTTGGCGACTAGAGCCTTTAGCAATCGCGTGCTCTGGCTAAGCTGGCCGCTGGCTGTGCTGCTGGTGTTTGCCATGGTGCGCTCCACTGCCGAGCATCGCCCGGCGAACCCGGCGTTTTTTGCCATCACCGGTGATGCGTTAGTCAATTCGCTGGTAATCAGTTCGCCCTATTCTGTGCTGTACGCCGTGTACAGTTTGCGACACGAGGCTAACGCCGGTGAGATTTATGGCAAATTACCGCCGGAGCAAATCATTAAACTGGCGCTGGACTGGCCGTGGCTGCAGCAGCTGCAATTTGAGCAACGCTATCCTACTTCACATTTTCATCAGGCAAGCCGGGTACGACAAAAACCACTGAACCTGGTGATTATTCTGGAGGAAAGTTTGGGCGCTACCTTTGTTGAGTCTTTAGGTGGTGTGGCGGTAACTCCGCAGTTAGAGCAGCTGAAACATCAGGGATGGTGGTTTGAAAATTTATACGCGACCGGAACCCGCTCGGTGCGGGGTATTGAAGCGGTAGTAAGCGGCTTTATGCCAACGCCGGCGCAAAGCGTGGTAAAGCTGTCGTTGGCGCAGCAACACTTTTATACGCTGGGTACCGCATTAGCGGAGCAGGGGTACCACAATAGTTTTATCTATGGCGGCGAAGCGCACTTTGACAATATGCGGGCGTTTTTTACCGGCAATGGGTTTGCTGAGGTAATTGATTTACCGAAAATAGCCGAGCCGGTGTTTGTTGGCAGCTGGGGCGCCAGTGATGAAGATGTGTTTCGTGCTGCGCATCAGCACTTTAGCCAAATGCAGCAGCAAAACCAACCGTTCTTTTCTTTGGTGTTCAGCTCTTCGAATCACACACCGTTTGAATTCCCGGACGGGCGGATCACCCTGCATGAACAACCGAAAAATAGCGTAAACAATGCGGTGAAATATGCCGACCATGCTCTGGGCCAATTTATTGCGCAGGCAAAGCAGTCAGCATACTGGCAGGATACATTGTTCCTAATCGTTGCTGATCATGACAACCGGGTATACGGCAATAACCTGGTACCGGTAGAGAAATTTCATATTCCAGGCCTGATCCTTGGCGCTGACATTCAACCCAAACGCATTACCCCGGTCGCCAGCCAGATTGATTTAGCGCCGACGCTGTTATCGCTGTTGGGTATTTCTGCACAAACGCCATTTATTGGCCGAGACTTTACACGTGATGACACAAGCCCCGGCCGCGCACTAATGCAGTTTGATCAATATTTTGCCCTGCTAGAGCAAAATAACCTGACCATATTACGCCCCCAGCAAGCACCGGTTGCTGCAGAATATAATCCGTTAAACCATCAGCTTACCACCTCTGCTGTGCCGGTGAGCGCGGCCCAGCACGCCAGAACACTGGCACAGGTGTTATTACCCTCACTGCTGTACCGTCAGCAGCTGTATCGCAATGCACCGTTGCAGAGCGAGCCGGCCGAAGGTTTTGCGCTTAGTGCAAGGTAGCAATGCCGAAGCATTTTTGCAGGCACAGGGCTTAACCTATTGGCTGGTGAAGTAAAGCGGTTACAACGCGTACTGCTGCAGTAGCTGGCTGGCGGGTTGCTGGCTGAATTGACGTAAAAGCGTGCTAAATAGTGTGCTGTCACTGAGCGTGTCTAACGAGGCGATAACATCAGTCAGATTGTTATCCCGTAACCGGCAGCACTGCTGATAGCGTTGTATCAACTGTGCCAGATTTTCGTTGCCCTGCTGGCGCAACAAGGTGTCGGCAATGACAAAAAACTGCGCGCCGCCCCAATAACCGGCAGCAAAACGCCGCGATTGCAATTGCAATATGGCGTTATCGCGCATACTGGTGTTGTTCTGATAATGCTGTTTCTGGCTGGCAAACTTACTGCGTATAGCCCCTGCGGCGCTGTCAGTTACGCCACTGTGTTGCATGATGTGGTACTGCATATAGCTGGCGAAACCTTCAGCGAACCAGGCATGTTCTTTACCCAGATAAGGCAATGCCAGGTGCGCGATTTCATGATAAGCGGTCCAGTCCTGTTGAAATTCGGCAAATGAAAAACGGGGTTCAACATAAAAATGCACTTGCTGGCCGTTGTCCCGGCAGGTATTGGCCCAGGGAACAGGTTCGTTAGCAGGCCGACGGTATAAGTAAAGTTGCATAGTAAAAGGATAGGGGCCGAGTAGGCTAGTCGTAGCGGTCGTGCTAAATGCGATCCATTTGCTGAGTTTAGCTTGTTCGGCCTGGCTAAACGGCGCTTGCCATTGCAACTGGTAGCCGCTTGCTGCAATTCCTACACTGCTGTAAACCAGCAATAATGCAGCTACCAGCTTGCTGTACATAGACGTACTGTACATAGACGTACTGTACATAGAATAGCCGCTCCAATTATTTTAATATTCGGGTTGAGCATACCCTAGCAATAAAGCCCGGCGACCTGCAGGTTGCCGGACAATAAAAGTTACATCTGCTAAGTTATACCGGTATTTTGCGGCTGATAAACCAGCCGGCGATCATGGCGACGATAAACATCAGGGTACCGCTACTGCCGCTGCTGAGTGCAGCTATTGCCGGGCCGGGACAGTAGCCGACTAAACCCCAACCGAGGCCAAACAAGGTCGAGCCAATAATTAACGGCTTATCCAGCTCACGTTTGGTCGGTAAATGAAAATGTTCGGCCAAAATTGGCTTGTCTCTACCGGCAAATAACCAGAATCCGGCACTGTATACGGCCAGTGCCGCGACCATGACCAGCAATAAACTGGGATCCCAATGTTGATCCAGCGTAAGAAAAGCCAGCACTTTTTCGGGGTCGATCATCTGTGAGTAAGCAATACCGGCAGACATGAGTATACCAGCGAGCAGCGCAATGAGAATTGGCATCAGAAAGTCTCCGTTATCAATCAATATAAAACTGTAGCAATCAGCATACCGCTCAGCATAAAAATCAGCGTGGCAGTAATTGAGCGCGGTGACATGCGGCTGACACCACAAATACCATGGCCTGACGTACAGCCACTGCCCCAGCCGGTACCAATGCCAACAAGTAAACCGCCGGCAATTACCTGCCAACCCAGCTCAGGTGTGGAAAAGCTAAAATCAGTAACTACGGTGGTTACCAGCAGCGGGCCGATAAGAATGCCGAGGATAAATGCCATACGCCAACCCCGGCCTTGTGCGTTGAACAGCGCGCTACTGGCAATGCCGGAAATGCCGGCAATGCGGCCAGAGAATATATATAGCAGCAAGGCACCCAGCCCAATCAAGGCTCCGCCTAGCAAAGCAGATACCGGTGTAAAATTTTCCATGTAATGCTCCAGGTTAGTTAGTTACGGGCATGTTGGCATCAAGCCAGGCTTGCATACCACCGTCGACCGAATACACCTGCGTAAACCCCATCCGTTGCAGTGACTCTGCTGCCAGGGCTGAGCGTCCACCCGAGCGGCAGATTAAATATACCGGTTGCTGGCTTAGCTGCTGCAAGGCGATCTGCGGTTCGCAGCCGCTGGCGGCAACTTTGGGATGATTATGAATATTCATCTCTAACACGCCGCGGGGGTAGTTCACGGCGCCACTAATATGTTGTTGCGTGTATTCTGCCGGCTCGCGTACATCAATTAATACCGCGTCAGCATGCTGCTTTAGTGTGGCCGCCAGGGCATTAATATCCACTTCTTTGATTACGGCTTTTGCTTCTGCCACTAACTGTTGTGCTGTTTTCATCTGTAGCTCCTATGTATTTATTATAATACTGACTGGTAGATAACTACTGCTGCCATTAACACCAGAAACACGGCAAAGGCTTTTTTCAGCAGTTGTTTTGGTAATCGTTTTCCCAGGGCGCCACCGAGGAAACTGCCGCCAATACCGGCGACAATCATCAGGCCAATGGTCACCCAGTCGAATACAGCACCCTGAGCACTCATTACCCAATAGTATTTGCCAAAACCAACAAAAGACTTCATCGCAATAATGACCAGGCTGGTTGCAATACCGACGGGCATGCTTAGCCCACCCAATAAAACCAGTGCTGGTACAATCAAAAAGCCACCGCCAACGCCTACAAAGCCGGTAATCATGCCAACGATAAGACCGTCCAGCACAATCTTTGCTGGTTTAAAGGGCTTTAACGGCTTGTCCGGGGTGGCGTTACTGCGCCACATCATCACAGCGGCCACCAGCATTAATAACGAGAAGACCAATAGTTGCCAGCGGGCATCGGTTAGGGTTCCCAACCAGGCACCGCCATAAGTACCCAGCATACCGGGTACACCGAACCAAAATACATGACGCCAGCTGATCAATCGCTGTAACCCATTGCGCACTGAACCAAACAGGCTGATACCAGCCACAATGAGCAAAGATGAGGCTATGGCAAGCTGTGCGGGCATGTGCAGCAAATACAGCAATACAGGCACTGTAAGAATAGAACCACCTGAGCCAAATAGCCCTAAACTTAACCCTATAATTAACGCACCGACTAAAGCGAACATAACGGCTTTACCTTATATAACATAATGGAATATGCTTATAACATGATTTGTATTCTAGAGTGGTTTTGGCTAAGCTGCAATTCAAATTTAGTAAAGTCTAATATATGGAGCGGGTATGGCAATTGAGCGGGCGTTAGCCGATAGCGATATGCATATTGAAATGTTTTTTGATCAAGACACGTCAACTTTTAGCTATGTGGTTGCTGACGTCAACAGCAAACGGGCGGTGATTATCGATCCGGTATTAAACTACGATGGCGCGGCCGGCGCCGTAAGTACTACAGGTGCAGACAAAATATTGGCATACATTGCCGCACAACAGCTGGGTATAGACTGGATCCTGGAAACACATGCGCATGCTGATCATTTATCTGCCGCACATTACTTAAAACAGAAAACCGGCGCACCGGTAGCCATCGGTGAGGGCATCAAACAGGTGCAGCATACTTTCAAGGGAATATTCAACCTGGCCGATGATGAGCTGTTGGCCAGCGGGGACTATTTTGACAAGCTGTTTGCCGATAATGAACGCTTTACTATCGGCCAGTTGCAGGCGCAGGTGCTAAACACGCCAGGCCATACCAATGACAGTGTCAGTTACCTGATAGCTGGCAGACATTTGTTCGTTGGCGATTCGCTGTTTATGCCGGATGCGGGAACGGCACGTTGTGATTTCCCCGGTGGCGATGCGCATGTGCTGTTTCACTCAATTCAGCGTATTTATCAATTACCCGAACAGACCCAAATTTATATGTGTCATGACTACCAACCCAACGGCCGCGAGCTGAAATACCGCACCAGTGTCGCCGAGCAAAAAGCGCAGAATATTCATGTTAAGGCTGACACACTGGAACACGAGTTTGTAGATAAGCGGCAAACACGCGATAAATCGCTGGCGGTACCCCGGCTGATTTACCCGTCAGTACAGGTAAATATTCGCGCAGGCCAGTTGCCCAAAGTGGCCGATAATGGCGTTAGCTACATTAAAATACCGATAAACATGGCAAACTAACACTCAGATGGGACGGCTGGCACTGACAGCCGATCCGTTGTGCACTATAACTCGTATTGCTACTTATCTCTGTACTAATAACAAGAGCAATACGATGACTAAATCTGCAAGGCAACAAACATCAACATTACCTGCAAAAGCCTATCAGCTATATGACAAATATGCGCATGGCATGATGAGCCGCCGGGCATTTTTTGCCGCAATGAGCGGCTTAGCGGTTAATGCCGCACTGGCATCAAGCTTTATTAATAGCATGCTACCCAATTATGCACTGGCCGAGCAGGTGTCGTTTAATGACCCGGATATAGTCGCCAGCTACCAAAAATTTACCTCGACGCACGGACATGGCGAAGGCCGGGGCTATTTAGTTCAACCAAAAGCGGCGGTGGGGCCGCTGGCTACCGTGCTGGTTATTCATGAAAACCGTGGCTTAAACCCTTACATTGAAGATGTCGCGCGGCGTTTAGCCAAGGCCGGTTTTATCGCCTTTGCGCCTGATGCATTGTGGCCGCTGGGTGGTTATCCGGGTAATGATGACGAAGGCCGCGCCATGCAGCGTAGTCTGGACAGCGAAAAAATTGTCGCTGATCTTAAAGCGGCGGCATTGTGGTTAAAAGGCCATGCTGCCGGCAGCGGCAAACTGGGTGTGGTGGGCTTTTGTTTTGGCGGTGCCATGACGGGATTGCTGGCAGCAGAATTACCCGACACAGTAAATGCCGCTGTGCCATTTTATGGCTCACCACCACCAGCACAGAGTATTGCCGCAATTAAAGCGCCGATGCTGATACAACTGGGGGCATTGGATGAGCGGGTTAATGCGTTGTGGCCCGATGCGGAGGTGTTATTGCAACAACATAACGTGAACTACAAGATAGAGCGTTACGACGCATCACATCACGGCTTTCATAATGATTCGACGGCACGTTACAACGAAGCCACAGCTGAGCTGGCCTGGCAACGTACAGTGGCATTTTTTCGCCAGCACCTAAGCTGAAAACTCACTCACAGAGTTGGCGAAACTGGTACACTGTCAGGCCAGTAGTGAGTTAAGGGGGCAGCTGTGCGCTACCAGTGGATCTTGTTTGATGCCGACGAAACATTGTTTCATTTTGACGCCTTTGCCGGGCTAAAACTGATGTTTTCCCGCCTAGAATATAGGTTTAGCGAGGATGAGTATCAGTATTACCAGTCGATTAACCTGCCGCTGTGGCAACAGTATCAACAGGGCGACATCAGCGCCCTGCAATTGCAGGTTAACCGTTTCACTCCGTGGGCTGAGAAATTAAACCACAGTGCCAGTGCGCTGAATAGCGCCTTTATGCAGGCAATGGCCGATATCTGCACACCGTTACCTGGCGCCACTGAGCTTATTAATGCGTTAAAAGGCCGGGCAAAACTTGGCATTATTACCAACGGCTTTACCGAGTTGCAGCAAATTCGTTTGCAGCGCACCGGTTTTGCCGATGCATTTTCACCGCTGGTGATCTCAGAGCAAGTAGGCGTGGCCAAGCCGCATATTGATATTTTTAACCATGCCTTTGGCTTAATGGGGCACCCACCGAAGCAGCATATTTTAATGGTAGGCGATAACCCACACGCCGATATAAAAGGCGGCATGAATGCCGGTATCGACACTTGTTGGTTAAACCGCCACGGCGCAGCGCGGCCAGAGGGCATAACCCCGCACCATGAAGTGAGTTCGCTGCAACAGTTGCAACACTGGTTATTGAACTAGCATAAAGTGAAAAAAGCCTGCATAAAGCAGGCTTTTTGTTTTAACAGCTTATAGTGCTGATTGCGTTACCAACCGCATTGCTGGCCTTTGTTTTGCTCGTCTAAATAGGCTTGCAGTGGGGCGAAGTAGGCTAGTATCGCGGTGGCGTCCATTTCTGGATTACCGGTGACCACTTCCAGCGCTTGTTGCCAGCTTTGGCTTGAACCCATTTCCAGCATTTGGTTTAACTTGGCGCCAGCTTCTTTGCTGTTGTAAATAGAGCAGCGGTGAACTGCACCTTCATTGCCGGCGATATCACACAGTGCCTTGTGGAACTGGAACTGCAGAATATGCGCCAGGAAATAACGGGTGTAGGGTACATTGCCCGGTACATGGTATTTGGCACCCGGATCGAAATCAGCCTCTGAGCGCGCTATGGGCGCGGTGACACCCTGGTATTTTTCCCGCAGCTGCCACCAGCTTTCGTTATATTGTGCCGGAGTAATTTCGCCGTTAAATACCTTCCAGCGCCACTGATCAACCATCAGACCGAATGGTATAAAGGCAATTTTGTCCATGGCCATTTTTAACAACAGGCCAATGTCTTTGCTTTCATCCGGCACTTTGTCCAGTAAGCCAATTTGTTTTAAATAGCCTGGTGTCACCGACAGCGCTATGGTGTCGCCAATGGCTTCATGGAAGCCGTCATTGGCGCTTTCCTGATAATATACCGGTTGGTCTTTGTAAGCGCGCTGGTAAAAATTATGTCCCAGTTCATGGTGGATCACTGAGAATTCTTCGCCAGTACGCTGAATACACATTTTAATGCGTAAATCGTCTTTGGCGTCTAAGTCCCAGGCCGAGGCATGACACTCTACATCGCGGTCGGCCGGCTTGGTAAACAGTGAACGTTGATAGAACGTTTCTGGCAGCGGCTCAAACCCTAATGAGGTGAAAAACGCTTCAGCGCCTTTGACCATTTTGATTTCGTCATAGTTATGTTTGGCAAGTAAATCGGTAACGTCATAGCCCGGATCGGCATCTTTGGGCGCAACCAGATCATAAATATTGCCCCAGCTTTGCGCCCACATATTGCCGAGCAAATGTGCTGGAATGGGTTTATCCAGTGCGACCTTATCGACACCGTATTGCTCAGACAGCTTGCTGCGCACATGGCAATGTAACGACTCATACAACGGCTTGACCTGATCCCACACCCGATCCAGCTCTTTGGCAAAGTCATCAGCCGGCATATCATACTTCGAGCGCCACATTGCACCGGTGTCGGCATACCCCAGCTCTTTAGCGCCTTCGTTGGTCAGCTCAATTAAGCGCTGGTATAGCGGGCGCATTGGCTTGCTGATTTCCCGCCAGCCCTGCCACATTTCTAATTGTTCGTCATAATCACGGCTGCTGGCCATAATGGCCGACATGTCACCCAGCGATAAACATTTGCCATCTGCCTTACAGTATTTGCCTTTGCCGTATAAGCCGCCTAACTCGGCCACTATTTTGGCCATTTCAGCCGTTTTGGCGGCATCTTGTGGGGCGGGTAAGGTCAGCGCCAGTTTTAGTTTATCCAGTTTGCGCCGGCTGTCGTCTGACAGCGCAACCTGATCAAATTTTGCCGCGGCGGTGGCCAGTGCCACCATCTCTACCGTAAGTTTTTCATTCACATCGGCAGCCAGTGATGCGGTGTCTTCGGTAATAAAGTTGGAATAAATCCACTCGGCGCGGCTTGATTCTTTATACAGCTGTTCAAGTTTGGTTGCTGTTTCTGCCAGAAATGCTTTGGCATCGGCTTCAGTCAGGGCTTTTTGCTCTGCCTGAACCGGCGCAGTAGTTTGTTGTTGTGGGCTGCACGCACTCAGTAGCAATGCAGAGCCGACCAGCAAGGCGGTGGCTGAGAGTTTAAATGTTGTCATAGGGTACCTTAGGCATGTTGTTATGGTTTTTCGCTGCACCAGTATAAACAGCCACTGGCGTAAAATGCCAGCGGCGTGGCATTTACTGTTGCTGTTTTTGCTGCAATTGCCACATACGGGCATATTCGCCGCCGGCTGTCAGCAGGGCCAGATGGCTGCCTTGCTCGGCAAGGCGGCCGTCCTTGAGCACAATAATATTGTCGGCATCGGTAATGGTAGACAGACGGTGGGCAATGACAACGCTGGTATGGTTACGAGCAACATCACGCATGGCCTGCAATATGGCCTGCTCTGAGCTGGAATCCAGCGCAGATGTGGCTTCATCGAATACCAGTATCGGCGAGCGTTTTAAAATCGCGCGGGCAATGGCAATACGTTGTTTTTCTCCACCGGATACTTTTAAACCGCGCTCTCCCACCAGCGTAGCGTCACCCTGCGGCAGGCTTTGGATAAAACTACGCAAGTGGGCCAGCGCTATCGCCTGGTCAATTTCTGCCTCAGTGGCATCTGGCCGGCCATAGCGGATATTGTCACGAATACTGCTGTTAAATAGCACAGTGTCTTGCGGCACTATAGCAATGGCACGACGCAGGCTGTCGAGGCTTACGCTGCTGATATCCTGACCATCGATCAGAATGCGGCCGCTGCTTAGCTGATAAAACCGATACAGCAGCCGGGCAATTGTACTTTTGCCAGCACCGCTGGCCCCGACGATGGCAACTTTACTGCCGGCGGGTACATGAAAACTCAGCTGTTGCAGGATAGGGCGTTCGCTTTGGTATTGAAAGGCAACCTGTTCAAAGCAGATTTCGCCCGCAGTCAGTGATAAAGGCCTGGCATCGGCTGCATCGGTAATCAGTGGCTTGCGTTTGAGTAAGCCGAGCATATTTTCTAAATCGGTCAGGGCCCGGCGAATTTCGCGATACACAAAACCTAAGAAATTCAACGGTAAAAACAGTTGGATCATATAGGCGTTTACCATCACCAAATCGCCCAGGGTGAGCTTTTTGTCGACCACTTCGGTTGCAGCAAGCCACATCAGGCTGGTAATGGCGGCAGCGATAATAAACGCCTGCCCGGAGTTCAGTGCTAACAAACTAAGGCGGTTTTTCAGCCGCGCCTGTTCCCACTTCGCCAAAAAACTGTCATAGGTGCGCGCTTCATAGTGTTCGTTATTAAAATATTTTACCGTTTCATAGTTCAGCAAACTGTCGATAGCGCGGCTGTTGGTCGTGTTATCTGCCTGATTTGCTTCGCGGGTGTATTTATTCCGCCACTCGGTAATGCGCACAGTAAAAAAAATATAAATACTAACCGCCACAACGGTTACCACTGAATACAGCGGTGAAAACAGCGTGGCGAAAATCAGGGCCACGGCGAGAATTTCAAATAATGTGGGGACGATGTTAAACATTAAAAAACGCAACAGAAAGCTCAGGCCATTGCTGCCTCGCTCAATGTCACGGCTGATACCGCCCGTTTGGCGGTCCAGATGAAACGCCAGCTCCAGGCTATGCAAATGTTGAAATACACGCAGGCCCAGCTGGCGCATGGCATGCTCGGTCACCCGGCCAAACAGGGCGTCGCGTACTTCACCAAAGAACACGCCCGCAAAGCGCAAACCACCGTACAGCAGTAGCAGCGTAACGGGCACCAGCAACACGTTATGCTGGCCAGCGTCCAGCGCATCGATGATGTATTTCAGCGCCAGCGGCATCAGCAGCACTGCCGCTTTAGCCGCGATAAGGGCCAGCATTGCCAGCAGCACACGGTATTTAAACTGCCACAAATAGGGCCATAGCATGGCCAGGGTTTGTTTTAAGTTAACCGCATCCGGTCGCTTGCTGGGTTCTGGCTGCTTGGCGGCAGCGCGCATACCGCGCATTGACGTTTCCTTGAGACTGTATCAGGCATAGGTGCAAAGGTAAGCGGTATCTACCGCGACCTGCAACTGAAACTTTTGATTGGCGGCTATTTCAAACTGCTGGCCGCGGCTAAAAGTTTGCCAGCCATTGGCGGCCGGCAGCAGAACGGTCAGTGCACCGCTGATCACGGTCATCACTTCGTGCTGGCTGGTGGCAAACTCATACTCGCCTGGTGCCATCACTCCCACGGTTGCCGGAAGTTGCTCACCGGCAAAAGCGATAGAGGCCACTTTGCCATCAAAATACTGGTTTACGTTAAACATCTTGTACTCCTGTTATCAAGTTCTTGCACAGTAAACCTGATCTGGCGGCCAGATGGAAGTGTTACACGGATATTCAGATGGCTTTATGGCTATTAGTTTTTAGTGCTCTTTAAAAACAAACGCTTAGAGTTGTGTAAATATTTTTGACAGCGCTAAGTAAAAAAATAACGGCGGCATATTAACCAAAGTTAATGAATGTGACACAAAAGCGCTTTATATTCGCTTGTCCATAATAAAACACTCAGGGAGTACAAATGAAACTCAGGACATTATCAGCAACGATTGCCATGTTACTGGCACCGGCCATTCAAGCCGAACTATTTATTTCAGAGTATGTTGAAGGTTCAGGAAACAATAAAGCGCTGGAGTTGTACAACCCAACTGCAGCACCTATTTCGCTGAGCGGCTATGCCATTAAAGTATATTTTAACGGCAGTAGCAATGTGGGGACCACGATCAATCTGCAGGGCACAGTGCCGGCAAATGGCACCTTTGTATACGCTTCGAGCAGCGCTGCACCGGAGCTGGTCGCATTGGCCAATCAGACATCAGGTCAGAGTTTATGGAACGGCGATGATGCCATTACGCTGACAAAAAATGATGCCGTAGTCGATTCGATTGGCCAGATTGGTGTGGATCCCGGTTCGGCCTGGGGCTCGGGTGATATCACCACAATAAATGATACGCTGCGCCGGGCAGCAGTCAGTTATGACACGGACCCAACCGACAGTTTTGACCCTGCGGTACAGTGGTTGGGCTTTGCTCAGGATGATTTTAGCGATATCGGTGTCTTTAATGGTGCAGGCGGCGGTCCCGATCCTGAACCCGAGCCGGATCCAGATCCGGTATTAGTATGTGGCAGTGCCGCGACAGCCATTTCTGCCATTCAGGGCAGCGGTGCAGCAAGCCCAATGGTAGGCGCTGTGGTTCAGGTTGAAGCGGTGGTAACACAGGCATTGCCAGGCTTACGCGGATACAATATTCAGGCGGTTGGCGCCGAGCAGGATGCTGATGCCGCCACATCGGAAGGTGTGTTTGTTTATGTCAACAGCAGCGATGTCGGTGTTAGTGCAGGCCAGCGCGTGCGTTTGCAGGCAACCGTCGCCGAATTTAACGGCCTGACCCAGCTAACCAATGTTAGTGCCAGCCAGGATTGCGGCAGCAGTGAGCTGCCGGCGCCTACGTTAGTTTCATTGCCGGTGGCCAGTCTGACTGACCTTGAAGCGGTGGAAGGTATGCTGGTGCGGTTTGCCCAGCCGCTAACGGTTAACGATACCTTTACGCTGGGGCGTTTTGGCGAGCTGACATTAGCCAACGGCCGCCGCTATACCCCCACTCAAGTGGTAGCACCAGGAGCCGAGGCTATTGCACTGGATGCACAGCACAAACTGAATAAGATTGTGCTCGATGATGCCAGTACAGTGCAAAACCCGGAAACAGTGCCGTATCCGACGGGTAATTTATCGGCGGCGAACAGTGTGCGTAGCGGTGACACCGTCATTAACCTGACCGGCACTATGTATTACGGCTTTAATGAATATCGCATTATGCCAACTCAGGCCGTTAACTTTGTTCAGAGCAACCCGCGGCCTGCAGCGCCGCAGTTGGCCGCAGACGGTAATGTCAAAGTCGCCAGCTTTAACGTGCTGAACTACTTTAATGGCGATGGCATGGGCGGCGGTTTTCCCACCGCGCGTGGTGCGCATAGCGCGGTAGAATTTGAGCGCCAGCGGGCCAAGATCCTGTCAGCGATGGTCGCGCTGGATGCCAGTGTTATTGGTTTGATGGAAATAGAGAACGACGGCTACGGCAGTACGTCAGCCATTGCCGATCTGGTAAACGGGCTGCGCGAGGCATCAGGCAATGCCAGCTGGCAATATGTTGACGCCGGTGGCCCGGTGGGCACCGATGCGATAGCTGTTGGCTTATTGTACCGTGCTGATCAGGTGGTACCGGCTGCAGCGCTACAGATATTAACCTCAGCTAATTCTGCGCTGGACCCACAAGGTGTGGCATTGTTTGATGATGGCCGTAACCGCCCTATGCTGGCGCAGCGTTTTCGCTTGCTGGAAAACGACGCAGAGTTTGCGGTGATGGTTAATCATCTGAAATCAAAAGGCTCAGGTTGCGGTGCAGCTGACAGCGACAACGGTGACGGGCAGGGCAACTGCAACTTAAGCCGCACCCGTGCCGCCCAAGCTATCGGTATTTTTGCCGCTGAGCAGTTTGCCGATACACCGGCACTGGTAGTTGGGGATTTAAATGCCTATGCCAAAGAAGATCCGATAACAGCGTTGGCACAGGCCGGTTACACCAATGTGTTTACAGCCCTGGGTAAGGAACCCGGACACGGCTATGTGTTTTCTGGCTTGTCTGGTTCGTTAGATCATGCGTTGCTAAATGACCTGGCGTTGCAACATCTGGCTGATGCGACCAAGTGGAACATCAATGCCGATGAGCCGATTGTGCTGGACTACAATGTTGAGTTCAAATCAGCACAACAGCAGCTGGATTATTATGCCGCTGATGCCTATCGCTCATCAGATCATGATCCTGTGGTTGTGGCGTTCAATTTGCCAGCACCGATTGCTGAACTGGATGTTACGCTTGAGTTGCAGCGTGCGATACGTTCACGCTTTGGCCAGAGCGTGGTGCAGTTGCGCTGGAGCGGTGAGGCAACCGGGCTAACCTTATATCGTGATAACCAGCCGGTAACCGCATTAAACCCTTCAGGCCGGGTCAATGATCAGTTCCGTTCACAGGCCATGTCGGTAACCTATAAAATCTGTCAGCAGGCTAGTGCGAGTTGCTCCGCTGATTTAGTGGTTAACTTCAACTAATGCTGTAATGTGTGCACAGTAAACAAAAACGCCGGCTAGTGCCGGCGTTTTTATATGCAACAAAAGTGTGAGCCTGTTATGCCGCTTTGACTTTGCTATCTGTTTCCACTGCACCGGCACCTTGCTGGGTCAGGCTTTTATCGGCCGCCAGATATTCCGGCTCAAAATCGTCAACGTTAATGGCAAACAAACGACCTTGCTCTGCGATGCGCAGCTGTTTGGCTTCGGCTTCGCTGATCACTTTGAGCTGCAGACCTAAATCAGCTACTTCATTCAAACGATAGAACGGCAAACGCTTGCCAGAAGCGTGACTGACTTTATCAAAGATCGGTTCTGCTGCCAGAACATCCTTCAGTGCCTGCTCCAATAAGCCCAGCAGATTCAATGGCTCATTTTTCAGATACAGATGGTGGCCCAGACGAGAACGGGCATCACTTGGCGTTTGCATAATACGGGCAACTTTGTGTTCTGTCATGTCAGAAGCCTTACGTAATGTGCGACCCCATGGGAACACGACACGTTTTAGCACCACACCAACTACCCGGTTCGGGAAGTTATCAAATAACTCATCCAGTGCCTGCTGTGCTCTGGCCAGGTTATCTTCACAGCACCATTGCACTAATGGCAAATCATCTGTTTTGCGGCCTTCGTCGTTGTAACGCTTCAGCACTGATGACGTCAGATACAGCATACTTAGAATATCGCCCAAACGTGCAGAGATACGCTCACGCCGCTTCAAATCACCACCCAGGGTGCCCATCGCCACATCCGACATCAATGCTAAGGCAGCACTAAAGCGGTTCATCTGCTTGTAGTATTTTGCTGTTGCATCATTGTACGGCGCGCTGCTGAATATGCCGCCGGTTAAAGACAACCAGAAACTGCGGAAGAAGTTACTAATGGCAAAGCCAATATGACCAAACAGGGCTTTATCAAATGCTGTTACCGCTGCACCTTCATCTTCGAGCTGGGCAGCCTGCAGTTCGGCTAACACATACGGATGGCAGCGAATAGCGCCCTGGCCATAGATAATCATGTTACGGGTTAGTATGTTGGCACCTTCTACGGTAATGGCAACGGGTGCGCCCTGGTAACCACGGGCCAGATAGTTGTTTGGTCCCATACAGATACCTTTACCGCCATGGATATCCATCGCATCGATAATGGCCTGACGCATACGCTCGGTCATATGATATTTGGTTATCGCGGAAATTACCGACGGTTTCTCACCCAGGTCGATAGAACCAACAGACATCGAGGTAGAGGCATCGGCCATATAGGCATAACCACCGACACGTGCCATCGCTTCTTCAACCCCTTCCATTTTGCCGATAGGCAGTTTGAACTGGCGACGAATGCGTGCATAGGCGCCGGTTGCCATGGCAACGGCTTTAATGCCACCCGTGCTGTTAGACGGTAGCGTAATAGCCCGGCCTACCGACAGACACTCGACCAGCATACGCCAACCTTGTCCGGCCATTTTTTCGCCACCGATAATGTAATCTAATGGCACAAAGATATTCTCACCCTGTGTCGGACCGTTCTGGAACGGGACGTTCAACGGAAAGTGCCGGCGGCCAATTGTCACACCCGGTGTGGTAACCGGAATTAATGCACAGGTAATACCCAGTTCTTCGTTGTCCCCCAGTAAATGCTCAGGGTCATACAGCTTAAATGCCAGCCCCAGCACGGTAGCGATAGGTGCCAGCGTAATGTAACGTTTGTCCCAGGTCAGGCGCATGCCAATGACTTCTTTGCCTTCCCACTCACCTTTGCAAACAATACCGCTATCCGGAATGGCACCGGCGTCTGAACCAGCTTCTGGGCTGGTCAGCGCAAAGCAAGGCACTTCCAGGCCTTTTGCCAGACGGGGTAAATAGTGGTTTTTCTGCTCTTCAGTACCATAGTGCTGCAATAACTCGCCCGGGCCGAGTGAGTTAGGCACACCAACTATGCTGGATAACACCATACTTTTACTGGTTAACTTTTGCAGTACACAGGATTGGGCATAAGCAGAAAACTCCAGGCCGCCATATTCTTTTTTAATGATCATGGCGAAAAAGCGCTGCTCTTTTAAGAATTGATACACCTGCGGCGCCAGATCAGCACGCTCATGCGTGGTGTGCCAGTCATCAACCATAGCCAGTAATTCTTCCACCGGGCCATCAAGAAAGGCTTGTTCTTCAGCGCTTAAGCGCGGTACCGGGAAATTATGCATTTTGTGCCAGTCCGGGTTACCACGAAATAGATCGGCTTCCCACCAGGTTGTACCGGCATCAATTGCTTCTTTCTCGGTGCTGGACATTTCCGGCATAATTTTGCGGTACAGTTTCAGCAGTGGCTTAGTCAGATACTGCTGACGTACCGACGCCAGATTCAGTGGCAATGCCAACAACAAAAATACTACCCAGCCCAGCGTACTAACGGCATTCAGCACCGTACCTACCGCCAGTATTGCCGCTATGGCGACAGTGAACATGGTTAAACTGGCGCGGTTGTAAGCCAGTATTGCTATTGCGGCGATGAGTGCCGCGCAGAGAATTAACACTTCCATTTTTTGCTCCTGATAAGAGGTCTGACCACTATCTGGCTAGAGTAGAACGCTTTCACTAAAGTTGCAAGCCCTGAACGGTGTTGTTGTATAAAGTGATTGTCAACTCAGGTTGCACCTTATACGCTTAAGCATAGTCGTTTGGCTCAGACCCGCCTGCCAAATATCTGCTGAAAGGTTGTGAAAATTATGTGCGAATTGCTGGGTATGTCTGCCAATGTGCCAACCGATATTTGTTTTAGCTTTAAAGGGTTAAAAGAGCGTGGTGGCCGCACCGGGCCACACAAAGATGGCTGGGGGGTGGCGTTTTATGAAGCAAAAGGCGTGTGTACTTTTAAAGATGCACTACCCAGTTATCAGTCTGAAATTGCCAGGCTGGTGTCAGATTACCCGATCAAAAGCAAAGCAGTAATTGCCCATGTGCGTCAGGCAAACCGTGGCCGAGTGGGGCTGGAAAATACCCATCCGTTTACCCGTGAGTTGTGGGGGCGCTATTGGACTTATGCCCATAACGGACAGCTAAGTGGTTATCAGCAGCTGGCAGTTTCGCGGTTTACTCCGGTTGGCACAACAGACAGCGAGCGCGCCTTCTGTTATCTGTTAAGTGAACTGGATAAACGCTATCCGCACAAACCTACCAGCCGTAAAGCAGCATTTAAATTTATTCAGCGCAAGTGCAAGGATTTGCAGCAACTGGGCGTATTTAATATGTTGCTGACGGATGGTGAGTACTTATTAACGTTTTGCACGACGAAATTATACTGGATCACCCGGCGCGCACCTTTTGGCATGGCGCGATTATCCGATGTGGATGTTGACATTGATTTTAGTAAAGAAACCACAGCGGATGATGTAGTTACTATTATTGCGACAGAGCCACTGACCCTGAACGAGCAATGGCATAAAATGCCCAGTGGCACCAGTCAGCTGTTTCGCTACGGTGAACCGTTAGTTTGAATGGCAGGTGTTAAATCCAGCTTATGCAACTGCACATCAAACTGCTCTACACTGTCTTCACCGCGCCATAAACGTACCAACATATAGTCCAGCTCCGGCGCAACCCAGGCGTAAATTTGTTTGTCGCTATTTTGCTCAATACGGGCAATACGCAGCGTTTTGATATTGCCATAGGGTAGAGGCAGCATTTCTTCCGCTACCACCTTGTAATGGTACATCTTGCTGTTACCGTTACGGTTAAGTACGTTGTAATGAAACTCGGTTTTCCCGGCTTTTAAATCAAGCACCAGCTGCAATTGATAGCTTATTTGATCAAGCCAGTCTGCCTGCCAGCTAACAGCCTTGGCTTTACGCTGCTTACCTTCACTCAGTATTTTAGCTGCCGGATCCAGATTGAGTTCATAATATTTATCTGGCCCGGTACCGCTGCGACGCATTATATAGCGCAGTGGTTGGATCTGACCGTCAACGATAGTGAAATCTGAGGTTTCCTGCCGTTTGTCTGAGAAGATCATCCAGCTGATATTGCTGCTGTAACCGAGTTGATAGCCCTGTTCGGTGTACTTTAAATAGCGGTTGGCTTCACCATGCTTTTTACCGGCGCGGTACACGATATAATCAGCATTAAAGCTACTTAGTGGCGCAGGCTCTGCATGGACGGCATTAGAAAACAGTGTCGTTACTACTATGAACGGCGCCCAAAAGCGCCAGTTAATCTTCATCATCATTGGCATACCCGTTGGCTGCTAATATAGTGCCGTCCAACGATGCCTGATCTGCTTGCTGTTGTAAACGATTTTGGCAAAACCAACGTACTACCAAGGGGTAAATACGGTGTTCCTGTTCATGTACTCGTTCAGCCAGTGTTGTCGCATCATCGTCGCTAAACAGCGGTACTTTGGCTTGCAGTATCACCGGGCCACCGTCAAGTTGCTCAGTAACAAAATGCACACTGCAGCCGTGCTCGGTGTCACCAGCGTCAATGGCGCGTTGATGTGTATTCAGCCCCTGGTATTTTGGCAACAGCGAGGGATGAATATTCAATAAACGGCCAGCATAATGTTTAACAAACGCTGGCGTTAGAATACGCATAAAACCGGCCAGTACTACCAGGTCCGGTTTGTGCTGATCAATGGCATCAGCCAGCGCCAGATCGTATTTTTCCCGACTGGCATAGCTTTTATGGCTCAGTACCTGCGTGCTGATGCCCGCGTCACTGGCCCGTACCAGACCATAGGCACTGGCTGTATTGGCAATCACGGCACTGATTTTCGCCGGAATAAAACCACTGCTGCAGGCGTCAATAATGGCCTGCAGATTAGAGCCACTGCCGGAAATCAGTACAACGATAGATTTCATTACAGGCCTTATTCGTTAATTATCACCAGCTCATCACCCTCAGCCGCAGCGTGAATTTCACCAAGATGCCAGGCAGTTTCGCCGGCAGCTGTCAGTAAGTCCAGTGCAGTTGATAAGGTCTCTTTTGGTACTACGACAATCATGCCTACACCGCAGTTAAAGGTACGGTACATTTCATGCCGGCTGATATTGCCCTGTTGCAATAACCAGTTGAAGATGGCAGGCCATTGCCAGCTTTTACCATCGATAACCGCTCTGGTGTTCTCAGGTAATACGCGGGGAATATTCTCCCAGAAACCACCACCGGTAATATGGCACAGCGCGTGGACTGGTGTTTGTTTAAACAGCTGAAGCAGGTTTTTCACGTAAATACGGGTAGGCTCCAGCAGATGATCGGCAATAGATTTGCCTTCCAGTTGGCTTTGCGGGCTTTGACCACTGACTTCCAATACCTTGCGGATTAAAGAGAAACCATTTGAATGCGGACCAGATGACGCCAGCGCAATAAGCTGATCGCCCGGCTGCACTTTACTGCCATCGATAATATCGGCTTTTTCCACTACGCCAACACAGAAACCGGCAATATCATAGTCTTCACCATGATACATGCCTGGCATTTCTGCCGTTTCGCCACCCACTAACGCACAACCTGACTGGTAGCAACCTTCGGCAATACCATTGACAACTGCCGACGCTGTGTCTACATCCAGCTTGCCGGTGGCATAATAATCCAGGAAAAACAGAGGCTCAGCACCTTGCACGACCAGGTCATTCACGCACATCGCGACCAAATCGATACCCACACCATCATGCCGTTTCAGGTCCATTGCTAAACGTAGTTTAGTGCCGACGCCATCAGTGCCTGATACCAGAACGGGCTCTTTGTAGCCGGCCGGGATCTGGCAAAGTGCGCCAAAACCGCCTAAGCCTCCCATTACTTCAGGGCGGCGAGTGCGTTTGACTGCGCCTTTAATGCGTTCAACTAACGCATTACCTGCGTCAATATCAACTCCGGCGTCTTTGTAGCTTAAAGATGTTTTCTGCTCGCTCACGGCTATCCTCGAATGGCTGAAAGTGGAAAGGCTTAAAATTGGCGGCATTTTACCTGCTTAACGCCGCCGACAAAAGCCTTACTGCATAGCATTTGCCATTGCTTGTTTAACGTAGTCAAATAAACTAATACTGTTATCACGGGTTATTTTATGGTAACACACTGAAGCAAAAGGAAATTCTTTATCCTGGAACTGCACAAATACAAAGGGTGCTTCAGTATCCAGCTGATTGTGTTGCCACTGGCCACCAACAGCGGCAATAAATATTTCGCCGACATAGGCACCAAGAATATTGCATAAGGTAAATACTAACTCCGCAGAATGGCGCTGGCGTTGCTCACGGCTGTGTAATTCAGTCAGCACCTGGTCCAGCTGTTGCAAACTACTCAGGCTGCTGTCTAATGTGATTTGGTGTTCTTCCCGTGCATAAGCTACTGCATCGTCAGATGCTGCGCGCATTAACTCATTTAATTCTTGTTGTTGCATAGTCGCCTCAGGTTTTCTGATGTGCTGCCAGAATTAACTGACGTAATTGTTTACTGCCCGGACCCAGTGTTTCCTCTTTTGGCACCACCAGCGACATGGCCGCTATCCGTTCGCTGCTTTGGTTCAGGCTTAGCTGCACCAGCGAACCCTGCGCCAGTGCGTCGCTGACTATAAAGTCGGGCACCCAACAAAACCCCAGGCCCAGCTGCATAATCGCCATTGCTTCTTCAAAGTTATCTACGGTCCAGCGCTGCTCAGCCCGCAGCCAACCAGCGTTTTCCTGCGGTTTTTGTGCGGTATCGCGGATCACCAGTTGCAAGTGTTGGCTAAGCTCAGTCTGATCGATATTGCTGACGCCAGCCAGTGCATTATCACGCCCGGTAATAGGAATAAAACGGGTAACGCACAAGGGTTCGCCTAAATACCCTTTGGGTATGACCGCAGAGGCGGCAATGACCAAATCCGCACTTTTGTGCTGGATGATTTCTGCGCTGCCTGTAATGACACTGTCAATTATTTGGATCCGGCTGCCGCGGCTTAACGGGTAAAATGCTGCCAACGCGGCATTTAAATAACTACGCGGGTAAGCCAGCTCGACCGCGATACGAATTTCCGGCTCCCAGCCCTGATCAATATTCGCCGCCAGTAACTCTAAATCTTCTACCTGCTGCGTGAGGATCCGCGAGCGGCGCAACATCACCTCACCTGCAGTGGTAAGGTAAGCCTTACGGCCGCGCACCTCGAGCAGCTCCACCCCCAGCTGATTCTGCAACTTGGCCACTGCATGATTCAGTGACGACTGGCTTTTATTTAATAGCTCGGCTGCCTGGGCATAGCCGCCGGCGTCAACGACAGCTTGCAGAATACGCCATTGTTCCAGCGTTGAACGGGGACGATACGGCATTACAGTGGCAGCGCTCCAACGCGTTTAATTATTGGCAATAAGCACTGCGCGTAGCGGTGCCGGATAGCCTTCAATGGTTTTACTATGATCAGTTGCATCAAGAAAATCAATTAAACTTTCGTTTTCCATCCAGGCAGTTTTACGTTGCTCTGTCAGGCTGGTCCGGTTCAGGTCGACCAGACGAACATTGCTAAAACCCAAACGCTGTAACCAGTGTGTCAGTGCCGCAACACTGGGAATAAACCAGACATTACGCATTTTCGCGTAGCGTTCACCCGGCACCAGCACGGTATGTTCGTCACCTTCGACGACTAAAGTTTCCAGCACGAGTTCACCGCCGGGGCGAAGCTGGTTTTTTAACTGCTGCAAAAAATCCAAGGGTGAGCGCCGGTGGTATAGCACGCCCATTGAAAATACGGTATCAAACTGTTTTAACGCCGGCATCTCATCAATACCCAGTGGAATTAAGTGCACAGCAGGGTCGGGGTTAAAGTGCTTGATTGCCTGGAACTGGGCATAGAACAACTGCGAGGGGTCTATGCCAACAACAAAATCTGCGCCTTCGCCGCGCATGCGCCACAGGTGATAACCGCTGCCACAGCCGACATCCAGCACATAACGCTGTTGTAGTGGGCTAATATGTGGCAGTAAGCGGTCCCATTTAAAGTCAGAACGCCACTCGGTATCGATATCAATACCGTGTATGTTAAACGGGCCCTTACGCCAGGGTTTTAACTGTTGCAGCAAATAACGGATCTGCTGGGCGGTACCGGCATTGATATCTGCGCTGCTGCCAAACTGTACCCGGTTATGAAGCTCTGTCACACCGGGCTGCGTAGCCGGCAGGTTGCTGATAACTTTCTGCCACTGCTTGAAATCACCATGCAGTGCATCTTTGCTCCAGCTTGCCAGTTGCGCCGGTAACGTTTCCAGCCATTTATGCAGTTTATTGCTGGCCAGTTGGGCATAAAAAGGGGTGAAATCAAGCATATTTAACCTTATTTAATTGCCAGCATCGAACAGAAGTTAAAGCACTGAAACCACAATGTCTGGCTGGAGAAGCCCGCGCCCTCAAGCCGCTGCTGGTGCTGCGCCAGCGTGTCTGGTTTCATCACGTTTTCCAATGCAGTACGTTTTTGGCTTATCTCCAGCTCACTGTAGCCGTTAGCGCGTTTGAAATCGTAATGCAGGTCTACCAATAGCGTATTGGCGGTTGGATCCGGGCTAATAAATTTTTCAGACAAAATCAGTATGCCGCCAGGTTTCAGGCCGTGATAGATACGTTGAATTAACGCATTACGGTCGGCCTGAGGTAAAAACTGCAGCGTAAAATTAATGACAACGATGGCGGCGTTTTCAATGCTTTGTTGGCGAATATCTGCCAGTTGTACCGTTACCGGCACGTCAGAGCGGAACACCTGTAAGTGGCGTTCACATCGTTCAACCATCGCCTTGCTATTATCGACGGCAATCAGCTCACTGTTCGCTGCGCTGATATTGCGACGCATCGCCAACGTAGCGGCCCCTAACGAACAGCCAAGATCATAATAATTGCTGTTAGCTTGCTGATAGCGGTTGGTGAGTTTGCCAATGGTCTGAATAATGGTCTGATAGCCTGGTACGGAGCGTTGGATCATGTCTGGAAAGACATCAGCTACCTGGTCGTCAAAACTAAAATCCGGTACCTGAGCCAGCGGCTCGGCGAAAATGTCATCTTTTTGCATAGTTTGGGTTAAGGCGGAAAAAAGTGGCGCTAGTTTAGCGCAAAAGCACACAACACTACAGTAAGCTAAATTGCTGCTCACCGGGCCATGAAGCTAAACACGAATGCGGATAGTTCAAATCAACCGCAAACTGGCGGCACAGCTGGGGCGCCAGGGTGTTGTCCGGTGTATGAAAAAAGCAAAACGGGCTTTTACCCGCATCAAGCCACTGCCGCACTTTATTCAGCCAGGGTTGATAAAACTGGCGGTTGACCGTCATATCATCAGTGCCGATAAAACGTAACATCGGTGTCTGACTAAAGCTGATTGCATGCACTGGCAAGCGTGGTTTCTTCGCCTGAGCGTCCTGTAGCGCGGCAGTACTGGCATTGACCGAAAACAACGCCCGGCTATCGAAGACAACCCGTTCTGCACTATAGTGTTGCAGCAATTTATGCAGGCTTATTTCATACTGTGCTTTATCAAAAAATGCCTGATGGCGCACTTCTACCGCACAATGTTGCCGGCTGCTGATAATTTCAAGCAACGCGCGAATGAAAGGCAGCTGTGCCGGGCCGGTACTGGCAGGGAGTTGCAGATGCACCATCGCCAGCTTATCGCCCAATATAGCCATACGGGTTAACCAGTCATTTAATTGCGTTTCGGCGCCCGCTGAAGATTGATGGCTTATCCGCTGCGGCACCTTTAGCACAAAGCGGTAATGTGGCGGCGTATCTTGTCGCCAGCGTTGCAGGGTGTCATCGGACGGGTCAGCATAAAATGTGGTATTGCCTTCGGCGCAGTTGAACAAACGTGCATAGTGCGCTAAGAAATCTCTGGCTTTGGCTGTCGGTGTGAAAATAGAGTTTTTCCAGGCAGGATTCGCCCATAGCGGGCAACCAAGATATAACATCAGCGGCTTGACCTTATCAGAGTGGCAGCGTAAAACTAAGGCATTGCAGTCAGGAAGCTTAACATAATGATGATCAGGTTTTTAGTCTGTTTGCTGGTGTTAGTTGTTGGGTTAAGCCGTGGTTATGCCGCCCCAACCCTACCAGAACCGCTGAAAATTGCCATCAGCAATGACGCGTTCCCGTACATGTTTAGTGATGAGCAAGGACAGGCAGCTGGCTTAGTTGTCGATTACTGGCAGGAAGTTGCCAGACGACAGCAGATTGAGGTTAGGTTTGTTATGGCTGACTGGCCACAAACCCTGACGTTGCTGCAGCGCGGCGAGGTTCATCTACACGGTGGTATTGCATATACACCGCAGCGTGCCAGTAGTTACCAGCTGGGCGATACCGGCATCGAAGTTTACAGTAATGTGTTTATGCGCCGGGATTTGCCAGCGGTGGGTACGCTGACAGAACTGACGCCTTTTGCTATTGGCGTGGTGGAAAAATCCAGCCATGTCGACGCAATCACTAAATTGATCCCAAATGTTATTTTAAAGCCTTACCCCACGGTTAGTGCTATGTACGACGCGGCGCTGGCTGGGCAAATCAGCGTCATCACCGGCTTGGATCGTCTGCCACCGCGATATGAGCGATATAATGAACTGTCGATGTTGTTTCCGATGTATCGTAAATTGCCGCTGCGAAACATGTCGCTAAGTTATGCCATGACCAAAGACAACCCCTTATTCCCGGTGCTGCAGCAGGCAACCGCAGAAATTGAGCGAGCTTTTCTGGACCGGTTAGAGCGCCGCTGGCTGGGAGCAATGGCCGACGATGGTACATTACTGCTTGGCCTGGCTATTGATAACCCCCCGTTTATGCATGTGTCGCTGCAAGGTGAAGCGCAGGGCTTATTTGTTGAATTATGGCAGCACTGGTCAGAGTTAACCGGTGTTAAAATCGCGTATGTACCCGATACTTCTTATAACAGTTTGCAGAATCTGAAAAAAGGTCGGATAGACGCGCTCATTGGTTTTCCCGATAGCAGCCACTTGCCAGAAGGAGTGACGCCGGCTTACCAGTTATATGGCTTTCAGTCGCAGTTTTACATGCTGAAACAAAATGCACAGTCACCGCTGACTGACTCGTCAGCGGTTAAAGTGGGGGTGTTTGAAAACGCACCTTATGTGGCAAAACTACGCCAGCGTTATCCGGCTGCTGAGTTTATCCCCTTCCGCAAGCTCCCGGAGATGGTTAATGCAACAGTGAGTGGCGAACTGGCAGGTTTCTTTGGCGCCTCAGCAATCATTCCATTGCGTTTGCAGCAATTAAATCACGCCGAGTTATTTGATGTGCAACCAGACAGTCAGATTGTTTCGCCGATATACAGCCTGGTACGGGAAGACAACCCAGCCCTGGCAGAGCAAATAAAACAGGGGTTTTCCCGTTTAGCATTGGATACGATGATTGCAGCGGAAAAACGCTGGGTTACGCAAAGTAATCTGCATTATTTCCCGCAGTTTCAGGTCAAAACGCCACTGACAGATGAAGAAAGACGCTGGCTGAATGCGCATCCGACACTAACGATTGGCATGTTAACAGACTGGGCACCGATGGAGTTCGTTGATCAAAACGGTGAGCCTGCCGGCGTGACAATCGATATGCTCAAGCTGCTGGAACAGCGGATGAAAGTGAAGTTCGATGTGCAAACGTATGACAACTTTAATGCGATGCTGATTGCGTTAGAGCACAAAGAAATTGATTTAATTGCCAATGTGTCTGAACGGAAAGAGCGCAAGCATTTTGCCCGTTTTACTGATGAGTTTTGGTCCAGCCAGTGGGCTGTGATTGGTGCCAGCAATGCCGTGAATATTGTCAGTGCTGCTGAATTAAACGGCAAGTCTGTCGCCATTTATCAGGATTATCAATTGGCACAGCATTTAAACGAAGCTTATCCGGCAATAAAACTGGTCAAGGTGGCT
>JBFKFH010000013.1:0-27317 GCA_041618685.1 Rheinheimera sp. | reverse complement strand
TTCGCCCGGGCGCCAGAACAATCAGCAAGATTATGTGCTGTCACTGCAACATCTTGCTGACCTGATGCAGCTGGCGAAAAGCAAAGCTGTAATACATTTTAGTTCCAGCGGTATTTATCAGGGACTGGCAGGCGACATTGATGAAAGTCTGCCGCTTAATATGCAGTTACCACGAGTGAAACTGCTGGCTGACGGTGAGCAGTGTTTGCAGGCATTTGGTCGTTGTATTACGTTACGTCTTGCCGGGTTGATGGGGCCAGGCAGACATCCGGGGCGTTTTCTTGCCGGAAAAACACTTACCGATCCGCAGGCGCCCATTAATATGCTTCACCCTTTCGATATTCAAGCTGCGCTGCAGGCAATTCTTGCCGACAACCTGGTCAGTTCGGATGTTTACAATCTCAGTTGCCCGGCACTTGTTACCCGACAGCATTTCTATCATTTAGCGATGGTATCGACCAATACCGCGCTTGATTCTATTTCACATTACACTGTGTATCGCCGTATCAACCCTGAAAAGTTTATGACACGGTTTAGCTTCAAATATCATTTTCCATCAGCCTGTGATGTATTAATGTACTGTAAGTGATAGCTAAACCAACAATCTCGGCTTTTATAAAGCATTTATCAGCTTCTTGTTAAGAAAAAATACTGCGCCTGCATAATACTCTGAGCTCAACGGAAGGAGTTGAGGGTGTTATGAACAATAAATGGTTATTAGTCTCTTCTGTCAGTACTGCTCTTGGCATTGTAGCCGGCGCGGTCTACCTGTTTTTCGCAGAGCATTCTTTGTTATTGAGTAATAACAGCTGGGTGTTATCAGCATTCTGGTCCGCGTTTATGCTGTGGACCTTCGTGTTGATGTTTATGGTGGCGTTATTTTTCAATGTGCTGGCATTTTTTGAGCTAGACAACCAGCATCAATTGTTCGGGCTGGCATTACCGTTACGCACATTTCTGTCTTCAACTGATAAGCAGCAAAAATTCCTTGCAGATGCCGAACAGCTTCTGCAGCGACAAGGCAAGCTGACACAATCGATGCGGGTGAGCCCGGAATACCAGTGTTTGCAAAGCGCAGACGGTGACAGCCTGGTTTTTTTGCAGCAACAAAATCAGCCCGTTGATATTTCGCAGATCAGAGCGTTGTTCCAGCAAATGCTCGCAGCAGATTTCAGCCGGGGTATAGTAGTGAGTTTTGCTGGCTTTAGTAATCAAGCTAAAATATTTGCCCGCGAAGCGAACATCGAATTACTGGATGCCAAAAGCCTGAAAAAATACCAAAAACAGCAGCGGCAACAACAATTTGCCATGGTTTGATGCTGATATCATGTTTTCATCGGGTTTTTTATTGGCGATTTGGCACTATTAGCGGCGAAAGGAATCAATAAAAACAGAAGGACATAGAAATACTTCCTGCCTGGCTGGACAGTGTCCAGCCTCTTTTCTTAGGTTAGAATAGTGCACTTAGCGGCAGGATGCCGCTTGTTATCAGCGCAAATCGGGCAGGAATATTTTGGTTAACGTGTCAGGAAATCTTGAACGTACTGGCAGCTTGCTGTAATGCTTTTGCCAGTTCAGATACCCCATCACTGTGTTGCAAGGTACGCTCGGCTTTTTCACTGCTGACATGTGCCACTTCGACCATCTGCTGCATGTTTTTGTCGATAGTGCTACCCAGCGTCAGTTGTGTCTCAGTCGCAGCAGTAACGCGGCTGCTAATGTCTTGAGTTTGTTCTAATGCTTGATTAATAAGCGCTAGCGATGAAACCAGTTCAAGTGTCTGCGCCACACAACTATCGGCATCGTTCTTACCGTTAGTGATCGCCAGTACCGCTTGTTTACTTTGCTGTTGCAGTGTCTCTATCATCTGCCTGATTTCATCTGTCGCTTGTTGCGTGCGGCTGGCCAGAGAGCGCACTTCATCAGCAACCACGGCAAACCCCCGGCCTTGTTCTCCCGCACGGGCTGCTTCGATAGCTGCATTTAAGGCCAATAAGTTGGTTTGTTCGGCAATGCCACGAATAGTCGCCAGTATGCCGCCAATGTTGTTGGCCTCGTCATTAACCCGGCTCATGACATCACTGGTTGCAGTTAGCTGCTGTGCCAGACGATTTATCAGTACGTTATTCTGACCTGCGATTGAGTCAATTTGTCGCCCCTGCTGCTGCGCCTGTTGCATTGCATCAGTGGTGTTGGCAGATTGTAAGGCGATATCGCGTGTGCTGTCGGCCATGCGCCGGGTGATATCTTTTATCTCAGCGATTTGCTGTTGTTGATGTTGTAAAGAGTCATTTATTTCACCGACCTCAAAAGCGGACTGGCTGGCATTCTGATTCAGCTCAGTTGCATTGTGCTGAATATTTACGATCAACGCACTTAACGCGTTCGTCAGGCTATTAACCTTAGTGGCCAGGGCGCCAAATTCATCCTGATTGGTAATTTTTAGTTTGCGTGTCAGATCGCCTTTGGCTATATCACCTAATATTTTGTTTATGCCTGCCAGTGGTCGCAGCATGGCATTAATAGTGATATAAGCTGCTGCAATCGCCAGCAGCACCAATATCAGCATTAGGCTTAATGTGCGCGTGCTGCCAGAGTTTAGTGCTTCAGAAACGTTCTGCTGTAGCTCAGTGAACTGATGATCTGCCGCAGCTAATAGGGTATCAAGCGCTGCAATAACCTGTTCAACCCGTTGTTCTGATTGATTAAGCTGAATGCGGGCTTCCAGTTGTGCGGTGACCTGACGTAGTTTTATGCCGGCCAGGCCGTCGGCGGCATTTAGCTGTGTGGTTAGTGCCGCCAGTTGCTCAGTGACATTTTGCCATAAACCATCGGTTTTCTGCTTTGCGACTAAATTGTCCATGTAGTCGATGTTGACCTGCATATCGCTCAAGGCAAAACTGATATTTTCTGCACTGGCTTGTGCAGCCGCAAGCTCGTTATAGCTGGTCACCTCTTTCAGTGTTTTTAGTAATCCGAGCAGCTGACCATCAATACGATTTGCACTGCCGGCAATCAGCTCCATCTGCTGTTCACCGCCAGGTAACTCGAGATAGGAAATATCCAGCAGGTTAGCACCGATATTATCGATCAGCTGTTCCAAGGTAGAAAACTCTTCGAGAACCTGACGCTGCAGCGCTGAGCTTTGTAATCTGGCGTTAAACATATTACTTACTGCAGTAGCATATTGTTGATAGCGGTTGTCTATATCGGTAAGTGTTTGGGTAAAGGCAGTTTCTGCTGCGGTAAGTTGTGCCAGGTTGGCCAGTTGGGCGCGCAACGCTTCACTGCCGGTATCAAATTGTTGTTGGTAACGGCTGATTTCAGTATCAGTCTCGGCGGTAAAACCCAAGGCTGACAGTTTTGCCAATTTAAGCAATTGAATTTGGGCAGTATTGCTTAGCTGCTGCACGGGGACGGCCAGTGTATTTACCTGATCGCTTGAAGCCGTGATGGTCGAAAAGCTAAGTAGGGCTGAGCCACTTGATAGCAATAACAGTACGGCGATAAAACCAAAGCCAATAATGACTTTATGCGCAACTTTAAATGTTCTCACTCAGGCTGACTCCGCGGTATTGCTGAGCCTTAACAATAGACTGCAGCTACTTGACAAACAACCTGAAGTTAACAAAGAAAGCGGTACTGGTCTAGCTAATGAAACGGGAACATATACAAAAAAGAGGCGGCAGCACCCAATAGATGCTGCCGGTAAAACTAGCAACTACACAGTGAGTTAGGCGGAAGTAAGCGATTTAACTGACCTTGACGCAGCAAGCTGGCGCTGTGCTCAATATCAGGCGCGAAATAACGGTCTTGCGCATAAAAACTTACCTGCTCCCGTAACAGTGCTTTGGCCTGTTCGATAGCCGGTGTTGATTTCAACGGCGCTCTAAAGTCTAGACCTTGCGCCGCCGCAAGATATTCAACTGCCAGCACGCCAGTGGTATTTTCTGCCATGTCTGCCAGACGCCGGGCTGCAAACGTAGCCATGGAGACATGATCTTCCTGATTGGCTGAAGTTGGCAGGCTGTCAACCGATGCCGGGTGCGCCAGTGACTTGTTCTCAGAGGCCAATGCTGCAGCGGTAACCTGAGCAATCATAAAACCGCTGTTCACGCCGCCATTCGGCACTAAGAAAGCTGGTAGTTTGCTTAATGTTGCGTCTATCAGCAGGGCCATACGACGTTCTGATATAGCGCCTATTTCAGCGATGGCCAATGCCAGATTATCTGCAGCCATTGCTACCGGCTCAGCGTGAAAGTTACCACCGGAAAGAATATCGCCGTCATCGGCAAATACCAGCGGGTTATCGGTTACACCGTTGGCTTCGGTTTGCAGCACTTCTGCAGCCTGGCGAATTTGTGTCAGGCAGGCGCCCATTACTTGAGGCTGGCAGCGTAAACTATAGGGATCCTGCACTTTTTCACAATTATGATGTGAGGCACCTATTTCGGAAGTCGTTCCCAGTAAATGGCGATAGATAGTGGCTGCATCTATCTGGCCGCGCTGGCCGCGGGCCTGATGAATACGATCATCAAATGGCGAGCGGCTACCCATAGCTGCTTCCACACTCATTGCGCCGATAACACTGCCCGCGGCAAATAAGTCTTCTGCTTTAAACAGACCTTCCAGCGCCAGTGCGGTAGAGGCCTGAGTGCCATTTAACAATGCCAGCCCCTCTTTAGCAGCCAGAGTCAGCGGCTGCATATTTGCAAATGCCAGACCTTCGCGGGCATCGTATATCTGGCCCTTATAGCTGACTTCTCCCTCTCCAATCAGTGGCAGCACCATATGCGACAACGGCGCCAGATCGCCGGATGCTCCGACTGAGCCTTTTTTAGGAATGCATGGATAAACCTCTGCATTTACCAGCGCGATGAGCGCCTGTATTACTGATAAACGAATACCGGAGAAACCGCGTGCCAGCGAGTTTATTTTTAATACCATTAACAACCGCACTGTACTGTCATCCATCAGCTCGCCAAAACCTGCGGCGTGAGACAACACAATTGAGCGTTGCAGTAGCTCTAGCTCTTCGTTTTTAATGCGGGTATTAGCCAGCAGACCAAAGCCGGTATTTATGCCATAAACCACCCGGTTTTGTTTAATGATATCCGCAACGCAAGCGGCAGACTTTTCAATGGCTGGGATTGCACTGCTGTCCAGTGTTAGTTCAACGGGCCCCTGTTGCACCTGACGCAATTGCGCCAGTGTCAGGGTTCCGGGCACTATATTTAATTTGAAGCTCATGTTGTTACTCCGTAACCATTGGTAAATCTAAACCCTGCGCCTTGGCGCAGTCGGTGGCAATATCATAACCGGCGTCGGCATGGCGCATAACGCCTGTGCCCGGGTCGTTCCACAATACGCGGCCTAAGCGTGCTGCGGCGGCATCGGTACCGTCTGCAACAATAACCACGCCGCTGTGCTGGCTGTATCCCATGCCTACGCCACCACCGTGATGCAGCGACACCCAGGTCGCGCCGCCAGCGGTATTGAGCAGTGCATTGAGCAGAGGCCAATCTGATACGGCGTCTGAGCCATCCAGCATTGCTTCAGTTTCGCGGTTCGGGCTGGCTACAGAGCCTGAGTCTAAGTGATCACGGCCAATGACTACCGGTGCTTTGAGCTCACCATTTTTCACCATTTCATTAAAAGCCAGTGCAATGCGGGCACGGTCTTTCAGGCCAATCCAGCAAATTCGCGCTGGCAAGCCCTGAAACTGAATGCGCTCACGCGCCATATCTAACCAGTTATGCAGGTGCGGGTTGTCAGGGATTAGCTCTTTTACCTTGGCGTCAGTTTTATAGATATCTTCCGCGTCGCCTGATAACGCAACCCAACGGAATGGCCCAATCCCCTGACAGAACAACGGCCGGATATAGGCGGGTACAAAGCCTGGAAAATCAAAAGCATTCTCTACGCCTTCATCCTGTGCCATCTGGCGAATGTTGTTACCGTAGTCAGTAGCAACGGCACCGCGCTGCTGCATACTTAAAATGGCGCTTACCTGAACAGCCATTGATTGTTTAGCGGCTTTAACCACACCGGCTTCGTCGGTTTTACGCTTTTCTGCAGCCTGCTGCATGCTCCAGCCCTGAGGCAGATAGCCGTTTAACGGGTCGTGGGCCGACGTCTGATCTGTTACTACATCAGGTGTTATGCCACGAGCGACTAACTCAGCGAAGACATCTGCTGCATTAGCCAGCAAGCCAATAGAGGTTGGTTTGCCGTCTTTTTTCGCTTGTTCCAGCAAGGCTAATGCTTCATCCAGTGAATAGGCCTTTTTATCCAGATAACGTGTTTTCAATCGGAAATCGATCCGGCTTTCATCGACTTCACAGGCAATCATGTGAAAACCTGCCATAGTGGCAGCCAGTGGCTGAGCACCACCCATACCGCCTAAACCCCCGGTCAGAATCCACTTATTTGTGGCGTCGCCGTTGAAATGTTGATTGGCTATCGCAACGAAGGTTTCATAGGTGCCTTGTACGATGCCCTGGGTGCCAATATAGATCCAGGAGCCGGCCGTCATCTGGCCGTACATCATTAAGCCTTTGCGGTCTAGCTCATTGAAGTGTTCCCAGTTAGCCCAGGCCGGTACTAAATTGGAGTTAGCAATAAGTACGCGTGGCGCATCAGGATGCGTTGGGAATACCCCTACCGGTTTGCCACTTTGTACGAGTAACGTTTGGTTATCTTCCAACCGGTTCAGTACTTCTACGATCTTGTCGTAGCACTGCCAGTTTCTGGCGGCACGGCCGATGCCACCATACACTACCAGGGCCTGTGGGTGTTCGGCTACTTCAGGGTCCAGATTGTTCATTAACATGCGCTTGGCAGCTTCGGTCTGCCAGCTTTTTGCGGTGATTTGAGCGCCGCGATCTGCGCGGATCACCCGGCTGTTATCAATACGTGGATCTGTCATCAGATGACCTCTTTATTGTGCGGTAAAGTAAAATTCAGATGGCCGCCTAATCGATAGCGACTACCTGGTGACGTTAAATAGGCCAGGCTCACGGCGCCTTCCCGGCTAAAGGTGCGGCGTGTCAGGCGCAGGCATGGCTCAGCCTTTTTTAATTGCAGGTGTTTGCAGGTGAAATCGTCCGGCCAGATGGCCTCTACGGTATGTTCTGCCTCTGTCAGCGGTGCAATAGCACTCAAATACTGGTGAGGCGTTTGCTGGTTAAAATCCTGAAGTACATAATCCGGTACCAGCAATGGGCTGACATAACGCGCTTCCAACTGCAGCGGTTGATTGTTTTCCAGGTGCACAATCAACGAAAAATACACGGCATCATTTCGTTTTAGACCTAAAGTACCCGCGACAACAGTCGGGCAGGGCAGCTCGGTTAACTGCAGCAGTCGGGCATTATAAGCGTGGCCCCGGCTGTGAATTTCATCGGCAATATTGCGGATCTCCAGCAGCGACGATTGTGATTTAAGCGCAGCGACAAAGCTGCCGACACCTTGTGTACGGTACAAAATACCTTGCTCGGTCAGCTCTTGCAGGGCCCGACGCGCGGTCATCCGGCTGACACTGAATTGTTCAGCCAGCTCGTTTTCTGATGCCACCCGGCTATGTTCGGGCCAGGCGCCAATTTCTATCTGGCTTAGCATGTATTCTTTAATTTCAGCAAATTTGGCTACTGCCATAACACCTCCGCGTGAGCTAAATAAAAAATACTGCACTTTGGTTGTATATACAAGTTATTGCGGTAAAATTAATCCAAAGCTAATTAGTGGAGAGAGTGATGCAGCAGTTTGATGCTATCTGGATAAATGCCAATGTTGCGACCATGACTGACAACGGAGCACCCTACGGAACCGTGGAAAATGCTGTGTTGGCGGTTAAGGATGGTTTAATTGCCTATATTGGCAATCGGCACAGCTTGCCTGCATTTGATGCGCTGTCCACACCACTTTATGATGCTCAGGGGCAATGGATACTGCCTGGATTTATTGATTGCCATACCCATTTGGTGTACGCCGGTAGCCGGGCCAATGAATTTGAATTGCGCTTAAATGGTGCCAGTTATCAGGAAATTGCGGCTGCAGGTGGTGGTATTAAATCGACGGTAGCAGCAACGCGGGACGCCAGTCATGAGCAGCTGTTTGTATTAGCAAAACAGCGGTTGAATACGTTATTGTCACAAGGCGTGACGACAGTGGAGATTAAATCTGGTTATGGCTTAGATTTGCCATCAGAACAAAAGGTCCTCGAAGTGGCAGCCGAACTGGACCGGCATCACCCTATATCCGTCCAGAAAACATTTTTAGGTGCGCATGCGCTACCGGCAGAATTTGCTGACGATGCGGATGGGTATATTGCCGCTGTTTGCACAATGTTACCAACCTTGCATCAGCTTAAACTAGTTGATGCAGTAGATGTTTTTTGTGAAGGCATAGGTTTTTCTACTACACAATGCCGAGCGGTGTTTTCGCAAGCCAAAAAACTGGGTTTGCCAGTAAAAGCCCACGCCGAACAGCTATCGAACCTGGGCGGCAGCGCCTTGGTTGCTGAGTTTGGCGGCTTGTCTGCTGATCATATTGAATTTCTTGACGAGGCTGGTGTGGCAGCCATGGCAAGGGCTGGCACGGTGGCGGTGCTACTGCCAGGGGCATACTACTTTCTACGCGAAACGCAGCTGCCACCAATTGCGTTACTGCGGCAGTATAAAGTGCCGATGGCAATAGCAACCGATTTAAACCCGGGAACCTCACCGTTATGCTCATTACCGCTAATGCTGAATATGGCCTGTACACTGTTTCGCCTTACACCTGAAGAGGCGCTGCTTGGTGTTACCCGACACGCCGCTGCTGCACTAGGCTTGCAAGATCGCGGCTGTTTAGCAGTTGGTCAAAAAGCTGACTTTGCCTGTTATGACATAACTCAGCCGGCTGAGTTATGTTATCAGTTCGGCGTTAGTCAGCTTAAACAGCTGATTATTAGCGGAAAAGAAGTAAACCCAAGAACGTAAGCTGCTTTACATCAGGGCATTTTCGATTAAGCTAATAGCAATAGTACAACGGGAGTAAAGCGGTGTTTTATCGGCTGTGGAGTGTCATGTTGTTAAGCTTTCCACTGGCGGCGCAGGCTGATACTGAGTCGCTGCCGGTAATAAGCCTGCTAAGCGGCTTTTTGCTGCTAGCGTTGGCCTATTTGATTAAGCTCAAATTTGACCTGTATAAACTACGTAAGGACGCGGCGACGGCTAAAGGTAATAGCCTGGGTTTTTATTCTTTACATGACGATATTAGTGGCTTTCCCAACAAATTTTTTTTCCAGCAGCAATTGGATGAACTATTAAAACGGGCACCAGAACAGACGTTTTCATTGTTGCTGATAAAAATTGGTCAGTTTGAACAGATTAACCAGTTACTGGGGCACAGCAATAGCAATGTGATTCTGGCGCAAATTGCGCAGCGGATAAATGATCAGCTCAAAACGTCAACGCATGCATTAACCTTTGAATTTCGGCAGCAGGTTCCGGTACGCTTGTGTCATCTGGGCGGGGTCGACTTTGCTATTTGGCTCGATAGTACAGAGCAGCAGCACACCGCAGAATACCTGGCCGACACGCTGGAAAAAGTTGTACCAGAGCCAATGATAGTGCACGGTTGCACCGTGGATTACCGCTTAATTACTGCGATAAGCCACTATCCGGAACACGGCATTGCATTGAGTGAATTATTAGAGCGGGCTTATCTGGCATTGCAGCACCATAGTGCCTTACAAGGGAAAACGCAGATTTTTCATCTGGACATGTTGCACTATACCAGCGACAAACTGGTACTGATGGCGCAACTGAGACAAGCCATTAGTGATGGCCAATTGGCGCTGTATGTACAACCTCAGGTTGACCTGCACAGCCGTGAAGTACTAGCTGGTGAAGTTTATGTCCGTTGGCGTCACCCCAGCAAAGGCCTGTTAACCCCGGCAGCGTTTCTTGCACTGGCAGAAGAGGCCGGTGTGATTTACCCATTAACACAATGGGTATTAAACGAGGCTGTAGCAATGATTGCGAAACTGGAGCAAGCGCAGTTAGTAAGCAAGATTGCAGTGAACATTTCCAGCAAAGATTTATTACAGGATGAGCTGATTGATAGCCTGGAAACCTTGTTTGAGAAATATAATGTCAGACCGCAACAGTTAATACTGGAAATAAAGGAAGGCGCACTGACGGCAAGCCCGGATAAGGCAATGACAATGATGCAACGCTTGCACCGGCTTGGCGTGGAGTTGGCGCTGGACGATTTCGGCACTGGGTTGTCATCATTAGCGTATTTGCGCCAAATTCCTATTCAACATGTTAAGGTTGATTGCTCGTTTATCACTGAGTTACATAAATCTGAAATGCACTCTGCCATTACCGGTGCCATTATCGACATGGCGCGGAATCTGGATTTAGGTGTCATCGCCGAAGGCATCGAAGAGCTGGAGGTGGAGCAAAAGCTGCTGCGCATGGGATGTAGCCGGGGACAGGGCTTTTTATATTCCCGGCCTTTTGAATTGAGTGGGTTTGCTGTGTGGTTAAAGCAGTGGCAACAAAAAAATACTAAAGTGCTGTAGCCTGATGTTGTTTGCCTTGAATAAAAGCAATAACCAGCGCCGCTAACACCTGCCCAGCCTCGTTGCTACCAGCAGCAATACCTGCTGGGTGTTGCGCCGGTGCAGCTTCAGCCAGATGCAAATAGCGGCTGCGCGGTAGTTTTGCCAGTTGATACACGAATTGTTCTGCCGCCTGTACACTGATGCCGCAATTGGTAAAGGCGCTTACCGGCATCAAACTAATGCTGTCCGTATCGAGCTCAATGCCAATATCGCCATGGCCCCGCACGACAAAATCAATGCATTGTTCCAGCGCCTGTTGGTAGCTGATTTCCTGGCGCATAAAAATACGCTGATAACTGCAAAATTCTGCACCGGCTTGCTGTAATTGCTCAAGTGTTGTGGCAGAGTTTTTCAACTCATGTAAACCCAGAACAAAGTAATGCTGTAAATGCCCGTCGTTATGCGCATAGCTAAATCCGTTACCACTGTGGCGACCTTCTAATGGCCTGAAATCCGAATGCGGGTCTAGATTTGCGCTGTTGGCTGGTAGCCCGCTACTTTGGTGCAGTGCCTTGAGCAGAGGGTAACTATTGTTGTGGCCACCGCCAATGATTAATGGATACAGATCGGCGGCAAAAATGGCTGCAGTAATTGCGGCAACCCGATTATCTAACAGCGCAACCAGCTGACGTAGCTGTTCCAGCTGTGCTGGTTGCTTTACATCTAAGCTGGCAGACTGCTGCTGCAAATCATCACAATCGATATGACCTAGCAACAATATTTGCTCGGCTGCAATAAATTGGTTGGCTTGCAAATTCAAAAACTTAGCTAAGAATGCTTGCCAGCCTTTATCTGCACCGCCCAAGCCAAGGTTAGCCCTGGGGACGATATCCTCGGGTATTCCCAGCAATACAAAGCGACAGCCCGCTGCTTTAGCTTGAGCCAGTTTTTCGGCCAGATTGCCTGTGGCAGCGACAAGGCTAATACATTGGCCTACACGTGTTTCTGCGGCACGGGCTGTACAATATTGCTCAAGTTCCTGTTTATTAAAAAGGTTCAGCATTGTGCCGGTAAACCTTACTCAATATCCAATGCGTCAGGCGACATAATAATACCGGTACTGTCGGCATACAGGTGATCGCCAGGCAAGAAGGTAACGCCGGCAAAATTTACCGGGATCTCTATTTCGCCAAAACCTTTGTCGTCTGCACCCACTGGTATCGCATTGACGGCTTGAATGCCGATATCAAAATCTTCCAGTAAGTCGAGATCGCGCACGCTACCGTAGCAGACGATGCCTTCCCAACCATTGGCGGTGGCAACAGAGGCCAGCTCGGCGTCGATTATGGCACGACGGGCAGACCCGCCAGCATCAATTAATAACACCTTGCCCACGCCAGGGTCATTCAGCATCTGTCGCACCAGACCATTGTCTTCAAAACATTTCACGGTATGGATCTGGCCGCCAAATGACCGCCTGCCACCGTAGCTGGCAAATAACGGCTCGACCACGTCTACCAAATCGGCATAAAGGTCACATAATTCAGAAGTATTGTACTCCATACAGGCTCCGGTACAGATCAAAAGGTGTGCTGTAGAGTATAGCGCTGACCAGAGCAAGCTCAAACTATTATTATTATTGATATTTCAGCCAAATCATTGTGCCGGCTTGTTGTCGGCAGGTTAGGTTATTTGCTAAGGTGTGGTGAGACAACTTAACGGATAAATGCCTTGGCCATAGAATTCTTTGCCAGACTTGCAATCTATCTTACCCAGGCAGGCGTGGCTTTATTGGTCAGTTACCTGCTATGGACGCTCAGTCGCAGTTATCTGCAGGGTTATATCCGCTCCTGGTTTTTTGCTTTATTTGCGTTCTGTTTTTATCAGTTGACAATATTGTTACAACTAACGGTGGCAGGCAAACCATTGCCAATCGCGTTTATACAAGTTTTTACTATTGTAAGTAGTTACAGTTTTGCACTGTTTTTGCTGCGCGGCATGCTACAGACGCGTAGCGGCAACACACATTGGTTGGCCACCGTCTCTTCTGTGAAACTGTTATTGTTGCTTAGTGTGCTGGGGCTAATGAGTGTCGTGCCCTTTTTTGTTAGTAGTGCACTGAGTGACTGGCAGGACTATTTTCAGCATGACATACGACTGCTGTTAATGGGTATTGTGCTGCTATCGGCGGCAGTAAGTTTGCTGCAGCGCGTGGATCGCTCTTTAGGTCAGCGCCTGGCCGCATTTGCGCTGTCGTTATGGGGGACGCTATACACCGGCTACGCTATTCATCTGATGCTGGGTGGTGGGATACCCGATATGCAACTGATCCTGGTGTATAAATGTATAGAGTTGTTCTTGTTGTGTTGCCTGGGATTAGCGCTACTTATCTGGTTGCATGAACAAGAGCGGATGACTAATCTGCAGCTGACCGAAAAAACCCGTTACCTGAATCGCTATGATCAACTCACCGGCGCTTTGAACCGTGATGCGTTGTTGCTGCAGCTGCAGGAAAAATTGCAGCAGGAAGGACAGCCGCCACTTTACCTGCTGATGCTGGGGCTGGATAAATTTAAAACGATTAACGAGTCCGTCGGGTTAAAGCAGGGCGATATCTTGCTGCGCCAACTGAATCAGCGTTTTGAAGCCAGTATTTTAAAGCCAACGTTAATCGCCCGTACCGGTGGCGATATTTTTGCCCTGGTACTCAGTGACATTCACCGGGAAGCTCAATTGCAGTTTGCCGTACGTCATGTGCAGCAGTTGGTAGAAAAAAGCTTCAACCTGGCCGGTGGGCCGTTGCAACTTACCTGTACCATAGGCATTGCCTGTGCGCCTGCAGACGGCAACACTGCTGATACACTATTACAAAAGGCTAATATTGCATTTCATCAGGCAAAAAGACTGCAGAGCCAGTATGTGTCGTACCAGGCCGGTATGGAAGATGAGTCCGCGCGGTTAATCAGCTGGGAAAGTGAACTGTTAGCAGCGATGCAGAATGATGAATTCGTTCTGTATTTTCAACCGCAAATCAATTTACGCGAGAAAAAACTGGACGCTTTCGAAGTGCTGATCCGCTGGCAGCACCCACAAAAAGGTTTCTTAATGCCAGGGCAGTTTTTGCCATTTGTTGAACAGCTAGGCCTAAGCCGGCAGCTGGATTTCTGGGTGCTGCACAAGGCGGTACAAACCATTAGTCAGTGGCAGGAAAAAAAGCTGGATATTCCGTTAGCGGTCAATATGTCGCCACTGCATTTCCAACAGGAAGGTATGAAGCAAAGAATTCAGCAGCTTCTGATGCAATACAAAGTATCGCCGGAATTGCTGGAACTGGAAATTACCGAAAATACCGCAATGCATGATATGGAGAAGGGGTCAAATCATGTGTTGGAATTGCAACAGATGGGTATACGGGTCTCCATTGATGATTTTGGTACCGGTTATTCCTCCCTGGCTTATTTACGCCGCATGCCAATTGATAAAATTAAAATCGACCGCAGTTTTGTGATGGATATGGCAGGCAATGACTCTGACATGATGATTGTGAAAACGATGATTAAGCTGGCGCATGGTCTTGGAAAACGTATTCTGGCGGAAGGCGTAGAAACAGCCATGCAGTTGCAACTGTTGCAGAATATGTCCTGTGATGCGGTGCAAGGTTATTATATTGCCAAGCCGTTGTCAGAAGCTGATGCCATTGCTTTTTGCCAGCAGAAGTTGTCATTGTAATGTCATAAAGCCACGTTAGTCTGAGCCGGGTCGACGCTGACGAGGCAGGGCTATGTTACTGAAACGGTTAGAGCAATGGGATCAGGCATCATTTTACCGTCTGTTTAATCGTAGTTCATCCCGACTGATATTTAACATGAGTTTCTGGCTATCCAAAACCGCTGATGGTCCGCTATATTTGCTGCTGTCAGCGGCATTGCTGGCAGCAGAAATCAGTGCGGCGCAGGCGTTCAGCAAGCTGCTGATATGTAGCTTTGCAATAGAATTACCTTTGTATTTATTGCTGAAAAACAGCATTAAGCGGGCCAGACCGGCAGATGTACTGGCAGCTTTTACTCACGCTCACATAGTGCCATCTGACCGTTTTAGTCTGCCGTCAGGCCATACCGCCGGGGCTTTTGTTTTGGCAACAGCGGTGGCGATATATTTTCCGCAATTCCTGCTTCTGGCTATCGGCTGGGCCTTCAGTATTGGCTTATGCCGAATCTTGCTCGGCGTGCATTTTCCGTTTGACGTTATCGCAGGGGCGATACTGGGAACTGCCTGTGCACTTTGTTCCTACATACTCTACATTTGAAGTGTCGGCCGAAAAATAAGCTGTGATTCGCTCGATCTGCGCTATCCTCAACTAAGTTATTAACATTCAGGGTTATACAATGAGCCAGTTACGTAAGTTGTCGATAAAACAGCGTTTATTTATTAATGGTGGTGCTTTAGTAGTGGCCATGGCGGTTATGTTGGTGATTTTGTTTTATCAGGGCGGACAGCTAACCAGCCTGGCCAGAACGCAGCAACTGATTGAACAAATCGGTGCTGATGTGCTGATGTTTCGCCGCCATGAAAAAGACTTTATGGCACGTACCGAGCTGAAATATCAGCAACGGTTAAATGATCATTTTAAGGCGATGCAGCAACGCAGTGCTGAGCTTAGTGAGCTGCTGCGACAACATAATATCGACCAGCAACCGCTGAACACCTTTGTGCAGCTAACCAGCGCATACCAGCAGAAATTTGAGCAGTTGGTCGCGTCGCAACTGCGTGTTGGGCTGGATGCAGAATCAGGCTTAATGGGCGAGTTACGCCAGACCGCACAGCAATTAGAAGACAGGCTGGAGCAATCTGATCAGGACAGTTTGATGGTGCTATTACTGCAATTGCGCCGGGCAGAGAAAGATTTTCTGCTGCGTAAGGAGATTAAATATGCAGATCGTTTTACTTCAACCATGCCTCAGTTGCTGCAGCAACTGAGTAATGACAGCGTAGGCCGGGAGCTGGCTGAGCGTTACAGCCAACGCTTCAGCGCCCTGGTAAAAGCAATGCAGCAAATAGGTTTGAGTGAGTCAGAGGGCGCGACCGGCGAAATGCGCGCTGCAATACAAAGCACAGAGAGCAGCCTGGATCAGCTTGAACAACAAAGTAGTGCAGCAATCAGTGCATCTGTTGCTGCAACACAACAATTGGCGGTAGTCATCTTTATTATCGTGTTGGCCAGCGTGCTGTTGTTGGTGGCCTTAACCAGCCGCAGTATTTTGCGCCCGGTGATGGAGGTTTGTCAGGCGATTGGTTTAATTCGTGCCAACAACGATTTTCGTATGCGGGTAGCTGTTGAAGGTAACGATGAGATGACCAGCCTGGCCACTGATTTCAACGCTATGTTGGCTGATTTTCAGGACTTGATTCGAACGGTAAATCAGGCTTTGCAAATGCTGGATTCAGCTACTAATGAACTGGCAAGGTCAACCGCTGATACCAGCCGCGGCATGCAACTACAGCAGAATGAAACGGACATGGTAGCCACCGCTGTGACTGAAATGGGTGCAACCATCAATGAGATTGCCGGCAATACCGAAATGACAGCGGCAAAAGCCGAGGCCACCAATAAAAATGCGCAAACCGGCCGCGGCGAAGTGCAGCAAACCGTGCAGCGCATCAATACATTATCGACCCGCTTACAGGACGCGACAAATGTTGTGGCCGAGCTGGAGAAAGACAGTAAAACAATAGGCTCTGTGCTGGATGTTATCCGTGGCATTGCTGAGCAGACCAATCTGCTGGCATTAAATGCTGCGATAGAAGCCGCTCGTGCTGGTGAGCAGGGACGCGGTTTTGCTGTGGTGGCAGACGAGGTGCGCAACCTGGCAATGCGGACACAGGAGTCAACACGACAAATTGAGGCTATTGTTCATGGGCTACAGGGGCGTACGAACGAGATTGTGCAAGTTATCCAGGGTTGCAGACAACAAGGTAGCGAAAGCGCACAGCAGGCAGATGTGGCAATGCAGCTGTTGAGCGAAATTACGCAGGATGTCACCAATATTATGGATATGACGACGCAAATTGCCGCTGCGATAGAACAACAAAGCCATGTCGCGGCAGAAGTGAATAAGAACGTCGTCAAAATTCGTGACTTATCTGACGAAACTTATGGCCATGCCAAGCATAATGCGTCAATCAGCGAGGAAGTTGCGCAGCAAGCTGCGCTGTTACATCAGTCGGTAGACCGCTTTCAGGCGTGATGCCAGTGGGTCAATGCTGAAATTTAACCGCGATAATGCTATCGCGGTTGGCGTTGGCAGCACTAAGTTGGGCCAGATACTGCTGCCACAACGATTGTTGTTGCTGTGCCAGCTGCTGTAAATACTGCCAACTGTAAATGCCGCTGCCATGGCCATCGTCAAAAACCAGTTTGACCGCATAGTGCCCGACTGGTAGTAATTTACTAATGGCAACCTGCTTTTTATTGCTGACCAGCTTAGGCTGCCCATGGCCACGCACCTCGGCCGATGGTGAGAACACACGTAAAAACTCAGCGCTGAAACAAGCGGCAGCACCGTTACTGAATTCAACGTCCAGCAAGCGGCGCTGTTTGTGGTAGTGAAGTTTGCTTACAACGACACTTCCTAGCGTAGTTTCATTACCTGCTGACATGGTTACAAAATAAACCGGCTTAAATCGTCATCTTTTACCAGCGCACCCAGGTGTTTTTCAACATAAGCGGCGTCCACCGCAATATGTTCACCAGCATGGTCTGCGGCATCGTACGAAATCTCTTCCAGTAGCCGTTCCATCACAGTGTAAAGCCGGCGCGCACCAATGTTCTCTGTTGTTTCATTAACTTGCCATGCGGCAGCGGCCAGGCTTTTAATACCATCTGTAGTGAAACTTAATTTAACGCCTTCTGTGGCCAGCATGGCGATAGATTGCTCAGTCAAGGAGGCTCTGGGCTCGGTCAAAATGCGTTCAAAATCGGCTGCTGTTAGCGCTTCTAACTCAACCCTGATCGGCAAACGGCCTTGTAGCTCAGGGATAAGGTCGGATGGCTTGCTCATTTGAAAAGCGCCGGAGGCAATAAACAAAATATGATCAGTTTTTACCATGCCATGTTTGGTATTGACGGTACAGCCTTCGATCAATGGCAATAAATCACGTTGTACACCTTCACGTGATACATCCGGGCCATTGGTCTCGCCGCGCTTACATACTTTGTCAATCTCATCGAGAAATACAATGCCGTTTTGCTCAACCGCTTCCAGTGCCTGAGATTTTAGCTCTTCCGGGTTAACCAGCTTGGCAGCTTCTTCTTCAATCAGATGTTTAAGTGCATCTTTGATTTTCAGTTTACGTTTTTTCTTTTTGTCACTGCCCAGGCTCTGAAACATGCTTTGCAGCTGAGAGGTCATTTCTTCCATGCCTGGCGGTGCCATAATTTCAACGCCAATGTTAGGCTGGGCTAAATCCAGTTCAATTTCCTTATCGTCGAGCTGACCTTCACGCAACTTTTTACGAAATACCTGGCGGGTGTTGTTGTCCGCTACCGGTTTGCTGTCAGTGTCATTCCAGCTTTCCTGAGCCCGCGGCAGCAATACATCGAGAATACGTTCTTCCGCCGCTTCTTCTGCCCGAAACCGGTTTTTTTCAATGGCCTGCTCGCGGAACATTTTTACTGCACTGTCGGCCAGATCGCGAATAATGCTTTCTACTTCTTTGCCGACATAGCCGACTTCAGTAAACTTAGTCGCTTCGACTTTAATAAAGGGCGCGTTGGCCAAGCGGGCTAAACGCCGGGCTATTTCGGTTTTACCGACACCTGTTGGCCCTATCATCAGGATATTCTTTGGCGTAACTTCCTGACGCAGCGCAACGTCAAGCTGCATGCGGCGCCAACGATTTCGCAGCGCAATGGCAACAGCCCGTTTAGCCTTGTTCTGGCCAATAATATGCCGATCCAGTTCGTGCACTATTTCTCTTGGGGTCATGTCTGACATAAGGTACCTGCTTATAATTCGTCAATGGTCTGATGGTGATTGGTATACACACAAATATCACCGGCGATGGTCAGACTTTTCTCTACAATTTCACGCGCGCTCAACTCGGTATTCTGCAGCAGCGCTGTGGCTGCGGCTTGTGCAAAAGGGCCACCGCTACCAATGGCAATCAGATCCTGCTCGGGCTGCACTACATCACCGTTTCCGGTAATAATCAACGAGGTGTGAGCGTCGGCTACGGCTAATAAAGCTTCCAGTTTTCGTAGCATGCGGTCAGTACGCCAGTCTTTCGCCAGCTCGACGGCGGCACGCATCAGATGGCCCTGATGTTGTTCCAGTTTAGCTTCAAAACGTTCAAATAATGTAAATGCGTCGGCGGTACCACCAGCAAAGCCAGCGATTACTTTGTCGTTGTATAGACGGCGCACCTTACGTGCATTGCCTTTCATTACGGTGTTGCCAAGTGAAACCTGGCCATCGCCGCCCATGGCGACGTGACCATTGCGGCGAACAGAGACGATTGTTGTCATGAAAAAGCCCTATGGCGTAATTAACTTAGGGCTTAAGTGTGGTTGCGGCAGAGCTATTTCAAGACCAGAGCCAAATTCGGCAGGTATTAAAGTTTTGCTGGCGCAGCCGGTTCATATCGGCTGTGGCCTGACGTTTGGTTTCATAAGGCCCCAATATCACCCGGTACCAAACACCATTACTGCCTTCAGAACGCCGTATTTGTGAGGCAAAACCAACAAAAGCGATGCGGGCTTTCATGGTTTCTGCCTGTTTTTGCTCACGAAACGAGCCACATTGCATTTGATATGGGCCGGCAGATTGCTGTTCGGTCACCTCAACTTTAATTTCTTTGTTTTCCAGCTCTTTTATATATTGGTACGGTTCTTCGGTTGGTTTTGCCGGTAACTCATCTTTTTTCACCGTTTTAGCAGGTGCGTCTGCTGCAGCAGGCTTAACGGCAGGCTGCTGGTTTAAAAACCATAAAAAATAAACAAAGCCACTGATCAGGCAAAATGTCACGATAAGTAACAACCAGGGCTTAGCCTGTGCTGGCGTTTTAGCTTTGCTATTGCCACGGCCCGGTCGACGATTAGCGGGTTTGGCTTTCGGCCGGCTGGCTTTAACATAGTCTTTTTGAGGCATACGGCTGCAGTTACTCTTACTTCGCGGTTGAGCGCTATTCTACAAGGTTAAACAGAAAAAGAAACACAGCCCGTTTAGGTCAGATCGGTCGGGTCAACATCCAGTTGCCATTTTACCTGCCGGGTCATTGGCCACTGAGTAATCTGCGCCAGTAAAGTGTCCAGCGCCTGGTGTAAAGCACCACGACCCGCACTGTATAATTGCAGTTGCCAACGAAACTTACCCGCCCGCCGTTCAAGCGGGGCGGGTATGGGGCCGAGCAGCTGCAACGCCGGCAAACCTTTGACGCAGTCAACAATAAGCTGCAACCATTGCTGACAATGTTCAGAGCGGTGTGCTTCGACCCTGATTAATGCTAAGTACTGAAATGGCGGCAGCCGGGTTTGTTCGCGCTCAACCAGGGCACTGCGGGCAAAAGAGGCATAGCCGTTCTGAATAATGTCCTGCAGCAGAGCGTGCTGCGGATAGTGCGTTTGCAATAACACTGTACCGCCGCTATTGCCCCGGCCCGCGCGGCCGGCAACCTGGGTTAAAAGCTGCGCCAGCTGTTCCGGTGCGCGAAAGTCACTGCTGTACAAGGCACCATCTACATCAACGATAACAACCAGACTGACATTCGGAAAATGATGACCTTTGGCCAGCATTTGCGTACCGACAATCAAACGTGCGCCAGGTTGGTGGATATCATCCAGCGCCTGGTGCAGGGCGCCCTTGCGTCTGGTGCTGTCACGATCGAGCCGGGTGATTGCCGTATCTGGGAACAGTTGTTGCAAATTTTCTTCCAGTTGCTCAGTACCCTGACCCAGTGGTTTGAGCTGCGTACTGCCACAGCCACCGCATTGACGTGGAATGGCTTTACTGGCACCACAATGATGACACACCAGCTGGCGGCTTTGTTTATGGTAGGTAGTAAAGGCGCTGCAGCGCTGGCATTCGGTTAACCAGCCACATTCCTGACAGCTTAACGCCGGTGCAAAGCCGCGACGGTTTAAAAACAGCATGACCTGCAGACCAAGAGCTAATTGCTGTTTAATCTGCGCCAGGGTTTGGCTGGCCAGCCCAAATTGCAGTACCTGCTGTTTTAAATCGACCAGCTCAAAACGCGGCAGGGCTTGCCCTGCGGCACGACCTGGCAACGGCAGATGAATAAAGCGTTGATTGAGCGCGTTGTGCAGGCTTTCTAAGCTTGGGGTGGCAGAGCCGAGTAAAATGGGGCAGTGCTGCAACGCCGCGCGTTTAATGGCTAAATCACGCGCATGATAGCGAAAGCCATCCTGCTGCTTCAATGATTGATCATGCTCTTCATCTATGATGATAAGTCCCAGCCGCCAAAAAGGCAGGAACAGCGCTGAACGGGTACCGATTACAATAGCAGCAGCACCGGTACTGGCTTGTAACCAGCAATGTAAGCGCTCGCTATCGGTAAGGGCAGAGTGCCAGCATAAAACCGGCACATCAAACCTGGCCTGGAATCGTGCCAGCGTTTGTGGGGTTAAACCTATCTCCGGCACGATAACCAGTACCTGTTGTTGTTTGACCAGTAAACTACTGATGCTTTGCAGGTACACTTCGGTTTTGCCGGAGCCTGTTACCCCTTCGAGCAATAACCGCTCAAACCGGCCACAAGCTTGCACTACTGCGGTTACGGCCAGAGCTTGGTCGCTGGTAAGTTTTAATCCGGTAGCCGGTGCGGCCGGTGGTGTAAAAGGGGTGGCTGGCACAATTAATTCTTCTGCCAATGCTTTAGTCAGCAGTTGTTTTAGTGTGCCGCGGCTATGTTGTTGTAGCAACACAGACTCATCCAATGCATGCGCTTGCAATGCCTGCCACAGGGCTTGTTGTTTTACTGAACGTTTGAGTGCCGATGCATCAAGCTGTTTGCCGGCGCTGGTCAGCTGATAGGCTTTGGGCTGGTAATCTTGCAGATCACGGCCTTCACGCAGTAATGCAGGCAGCGCACTTATCAAAACCTCGCCTAATGGATGATGGTAGTAATCAGCAGCAAAGCTAAGAAGTTCACAGAGTACCGGTGGCAAGACAGCAGCATTATCTAATAGTTTCAGCACTGTCTTTAGTTTGCTGGCGGCAAAACCATCGTCAGGCGCAATCTGCCAGATAATGCCCACCAGTTTACGGTTACCAAAGGGTACCAGCACCCGACAGCCAACCTGCGGCGCGAGCTCTGCGCTGATTAAATAATCAAAATGTTGTCTTAGCGGCACTGGCAGAGCCACTCGCACTACAATCACAGCCGGTTTCCATTAAAAAGCAGCATTCAAGTGTAAGGACAGGCCGGTTAAATGCCAAGTAAAACAAAATTTATCCGCACTGCTATCTAATCTGTTGCAACTAAAGCGGCTATCTATTAAGCTACGCGCCCTTAATTAACTGTAATTACGTATGGTGTCTGGCAAATAATTTGACCAGATAGCGATACGGCCTAACGAGGTAAGCCATGAAACCAGGTATTCACCCAGAATATAAAGAAATGACTGCAACTTGTACTTGCGGTAATTCATTCAAAACTAAGTCAGCACTGTGCAAAGACATCCACTTGGACGTTTGCTCTGCTTGCCACCCGTTCTATACCGGTAAGCAAAAAGTGTTAGATGTAGGCGGCCGTGTAGATCGCTTCAAAAAACGTTTCTCTGTACTGGGCAACCGTTAATCGGTCCAGCTACAAGCAAACGAAAAAAAGCACCGCAAGGTGCTTTTTTTATGGCTGAATTTCAGCACAGCCGCTGCTTAAGGCATAACCAGTATTTCATTAAAAAATACATTACTCAGCGCAGACTTGTTATAACAGTCACTGTTACGACTAAAGTGGTATTGCCGCAGCGGGGCTTTTGCGCTGGTACGATCAGACTGATTCCGGTTCTCTTCCTGTATGCGGATCTTTAGAATAAGCCACCCTCAGGCGCGACGCATTACAATAACCTTGCGCCATACTCTACAACAAACGGCAGGAAAGAACAGATGTCAGATTTCAGAGAACAAGCACTGCGTTACCATTCGGAGCCTACGCCAGGCAAAATCAGCATTGAGATCAGTAAACCGGCCGAAACTGTGACAGACCTGGCGTTAGCGTATAGCCCCGGTGTTGCCGAGCCGGTGCGGGAAATTGCCGCTGATATCGATAATGTATACAAATATACCGCTAAAGGTAATCTGGTCGCAGTGATAACCAACGGCACAGCCATTCTGGGGTTGGGTAATCTGGGGCCAATGGCGTCTAAGCCGGTAATGGAAGGTAAGGCTTTGTTGTTTAAGCGCTTTGCAAATCTAGACTCGATTGACATTGAAGTGACACATCGCACGACGGAAGAGTTTATTAATACGGTTGCCAATATCGCAGACACGTTTGGTGGTATTAATCTGGAAGATATTAAAGCACCAGAGTGTTTTGAAATTGAAAAAGAATTAATTAAGCGCTGTAAGATACCGGTGTTTCATGATGATCAGCATGGCACCGCAATCGTGACTGCAGCAGGTATGCTAAACGCACTGGAAATTCAGGGTAAGGACATACAGAGTGCGATTATTGTTTGTATGGGCGCCGGCGCGGCCGCTATTGCTTGTATGGAGCTGCTGATTAAATGTGGCGCGCAACGTGAGCATATTTATATGCTGGACACCAAAGGTGTGATCCATACCCGGCGTGATGATTTAAACCAATACAAACTACTGTTCGCCAATAATACAGACAAACGTACACTGGAAGATGCGCTGGCTGGTGCGGATGTGTTTGTTGGGGTATCGGGCCCGGATGTCCTGCCAGCTGAAGCATTAAAGTTGATGGCAGACAAGCCGGTAATCTTTGCCTGCTCGAACCCGGATCCGGAAATTAAACCGGAACTGGCGCATGCCGCGCGGCATGACATTATTATGGCCACCGGTCGTTCGGATTATCCGAATCAGGTGAATAACGTATTGTGTTTTCCGTTTATCTTTCGTGGCGCGCTGGATGTTCGGGCCAGTGTTATTAACGACGACATGAAATTGGCCGCAGTCAACGCCATTCGGGCAATAGCCAAAGAGCCGGTGCCGCAAGAAGTATTAAACGCCGCTAAGGTTGATGCGCTGACTTTTGGTAAAAGCTATATTATTCCGAAGCCGATGGATCCGCGTTTATTACCGCGCGTGGCTAAAGCGGTGGCTGAAGCTGCTGTGGCCTCAGGTGTTGCACGACTGCCCTTACCGCAAGGTTACTATCAGTAACACACCCGGTAAAACGTCGGATGAAAAGAATAAAAAAGCCGGTTAAAAACCGGCTTTTTTATGCGATTAATCGCACTTATACACGGAACAGCCGGGTAATGCTTTCCAGGTTCTGAGCCAGCGAAGCCAGTTCACTGCTGGCTTTGGCAATATGGCCGGCACTTTCTGAACTGTGTTCGGTGTTTATAAAAATTTCATCAACATGCAGCACAATGTTGCTGGCCATTTTCTGCTGCTCATCTGTTGCATCGGCAATTTGTTGGTTCATCAAACGAATTTGCGCAATGCTTTGAGTGATCAGCTGCAGCGCGTCACCGGCCTGATTGGCCGACTGCACGCTATGCCCGGCTTGCGCCGTACTTTGCTGCATCTTTTGCACTGCAGAACGTGCGGCCCCTTGCAACTGTTCAATAGTGCGCTGAATTTCTTCGGTAGATTTTTGTGTGCGTGACGCCAGAGTTCGTACTTCATCAGCTACGACCGCAAAACCACGGCCCTGTTCTCCGGCCCGGGCTGCTTCAATCGCAGCATTTAATGCCAACAGGTTGGTTTGCTCAGCAATGCCTTTGATGACACTCAGTACCGTGCCGACCTGATTTGCATCTTTTTCCAGCTGCATAATAACGTCAGAAGCTTCCTGCACATTACCGGCTAGCTGCTGAATATTTTGGACAGTAGATATAACCGTTTGCTGGCCCTGGCCTGCGGCCTCGCTGGACTGATTAGCAGCGGTAGCAGCCTCATTTGCGCTGTTTACTTCAGCAACCACACTGGCACTCATATCATCGACAGCATGCTTCGCCTGATTTGCCGCTTTACGCTGTTGGGCAATGGTTTTATTGGTATCGTCGGTTAACGCGCGTAAATCGTTTGCCAGCGCGGACAGCGGCACAGCGGTATTAACAATATCCTTCACCACATGCTGTAGTTTCTGCATAAAGCTGTTAAACCAGTGAGCCAGGTCGCCGAGTTCATCTTTGCTGTTGGTGTGAATACGCGCAGTCAGGTCGCCATTTTCTTTCGCCAGATCCTGCAATGAGCTAATAATGTTGCCCAAACTGTTTTTTATGCCATTGGCAACCGGGATCGCGGTGCCGAATAATGCTAAGAAGGTAATAACCCCCATAATGGCACCAACCCAGATTAACCGACCGGCCTGTTCACTGGCATCATCTATCGCCATGGTGAACTGCTGCAGTTTGGCTTCGCTGAATTGACTGAGTAAGCGGGCCGTGGTGTCGTAGTCGGCGTTCATTCTTTCAGTGCGTTGTGCCAGCGTGTTGAAATCTGCGGTGTTATTGATCATTTCCCGCGATACTTTTTGCGCTACCTGGTAATAGGCGTCGTAACTTTGCCTGATAGTGCTTATGTCATCAGCGTATTCGCGGTTGAGCTGATTAATGTTCGCCAAGGTATCGGTCAGTTGGTTACTAAAACCTGCTGCTGCCGCCAGGGCTTCGGCATCGCCGGTCGTCACGGCACTGGCCAGCGAATCCTTTACTCGCTCCAGCAGCACCATCGAGCTTTGTGCCGCTTGCAATACCGGGAACTGTACATCACGGGTTTGTTCCAGTGTTTGCACGTTGTTCATCGCGGTATTACTGGCTAATACCAGGTAAATGATAAAACTTAGCGTACCAATAAACGGAATTAAATAGATTTTCTTCGCGATAGACAGACGTCGTAACACATCCATACAGCAGGCCCCTGTGGTATTGAGAAGTTATAATTGGTATTAGTTTAAGCGCAGTATAGTGCTTTATTTGTGCAAATGCTTGTTGTTGTTAGATTTGGTGGCGGGAAAATAAACAGCCTGGCGGCCGCCAGGCTGATTTGACACGGTGAAATTATTGCTTGGCACGTTCGAATGAGGTCATGATTTCGGCCTTGGCAGCTGCCGCATCGCCCCAACCATTCACTTTTACCCACTTGCCGGCTTCCAGTTCTTTGTAGCGCTCGAAGAAGTGCTGAATTTGTTTTTTCAACAGTTCATCAACGTCATTGATATCCTGAATATGGTCATACAGCTTGGTCAGTTTGCTAACCGGTACTGCAATAACCTTGGCATCTTCACCAGATTCGTCAGACATAAACAGTACGCCGACCGGGCGACATTTGATTACCGCACCCGGAACCAACGGGTAAGGCGTGGGTACCAATACGTCTACCGGGTCTCCATCCAGCGATAACGTCTGGTTAACGAAACCATAGTTGCATGGATAAAACATCGGTGTTGCCATGAAACGGTCAACCCAGACAGTACCGGTGTCTTTGTCTACTTCGTACTTAATCGGATCGGCATTGGCCGGAATTTCAATAATTACATTAATCTCTTCTGGCAGATTCTTACCTGCAGCAACATCACTTAAGCTCATGGCCTGGTCCTTAGGTTCGTTAAAAATGGCGCTTATTATAGCGCCAACATAAAAAATGGCTATCGCTGATGATACGCGATGCAGCTTTCTACTTCGTGTTTAGAGCCCAATATCACCGCCACGCGCTGGTGAATATCGGTGGGTATAATTTCCATAATGCGTTCGTAACCGGTTGAACTGACCCCACCGGCTTGTTCGACCAGAAAACTCATAGGGTTAGCTTCATACATCAGCCTTAGCTTATCCGGTTTAGACGCATCTTTGCTGTCGCGCGGGTAGGCGAAAATGCCACCGCGGCATAATACGCGGTGCACATCACCCACCATGGCGGCTATCCAGCGCATATTGTAGTTTTTGCCGCGTGGGCCGTCCTTGCCTTCTAGCAAGTCGGCAATATAGGTCTGCATTGCCGGTTGCCAGTAGCGTTGGTTTGACATATTAATGGCAAATTCGGCAGTGTATTTTGGAATAACCGCCTGAGCCTCGGTTAACAGGAAGCCACCATAAGTTTTATCCAGCGTGTATATCCGTGTGCCCTTGCCGGTGGTCAGCGCTAACATCGTTGACGGACCGTAAAGCACATAACCTGCTGCCAGCTGTGCGGTACCAGGTTGTAAAAACAGGCTGGCATCATCGGCAGACTTGTCAGCCGGCGCCGGCAGAATTGAAAAAATCGTACCAATTAAGCTGTTGATGTCAGTGTTAGAAGAGCCATCCAGCGGATCAAACGTCACCAGATATTTGCCATCAGGGTTGCCTGCTACCGTGTTATCTTCCTCTTCAGAGCTGATGGCTTTTACTACCCCAGTTTCCAGAATCACTTCTTTTAACAATTCATTGGCGATAATATCGAGTTTTTTCTGTGTTTCCCCTTGAATATTCTCACCAAGGGTAGAACCTAATACTCCGGCAAGCTCTCCCTGACTGACACGAAAAGAAATTTCCCGGCAGGCTGCCAATATGGTTTTAATCAGTGATATCAGGTCGCTGTCGACTCCGTCCTGTTGCAATACTGGCGAGATG
>JBFKFH010000012.1:0-27916 GCA_041618685.1 Rheinheimera sp. | reverse complement strand
CCGCTGCAAATTTGGTGTAATGAATCGCAAGAGCGGTATGTTATGGCAATTCCAGCCGATAAAATGCCGGTATTTGAACAAATATGCCAACGCGAGCGTGCGCCTTTTGCTGTAGTAGGTGAAGCCACAGCTGAGCAACATTTAACCTTGACCGATACCCACTTCGGCAGCACACCAATTGACTTGCCGCTCAACGTATTGCTCGGCAAGGCGCCGAAGATGCACCGCGATGTGAAAACGGCGCAAACCGTGGGTAAAGCACTTGATTTAACCGGTGTCACGGTAAAAGACGCAGCCGAGCGGTTATTGCGCTTACCGGCCATCGCCGAAAAAACCTTCCTGGTTACCATTGGTGATCGCAGCGTTACTGGTTTGGTCGCGCGCGATCAGATGGTAGGCCCGTGGCAGGTGCCGGTAGCCAACTGTGGTGTTACCGCTGCCAGCTACGATACCTATCATGGTGAAGCTATGGCCATGGGCGAGCGTACGCCGGTCGCGCTATTGGATTTTGCAGCGTCAGCCCGGCTGGCTGTGGCAGAAGCCATTACCAATATTGCCGCTACCGATATCGGTAGCTTAAAACGGGTTAAGTTATCTGCTAACTGGATGGCCGCAGCTGGCCACCCAGGTGAAGATGCTGGTTTGTACGCTGCGGTTAAAGCCATTGGCGAAGAGCTGTGTCCGGCCCTGGAAGTGACAATTCCAGTGGGTAAAGACTCGATGTCAATGAAAACCAAATGGCAACAAAATGGTGAAGACAAAGCCGTAACGTCACCATTGTCATTGGTAATCACCGCGTTTGCCCGGGTAGAAGATATTCGTAAAACGGTTACACCGCAGCTGCGTACCGACAAGGGCGATACCAGCTTATTACTTATCGACCTTGGCCAGGGCCAGAACCGTTTAGGCGCATCCTGTCTGGCACAGGTTTACAAGCAACTGGGTGAAACACCGGTCGATTTAGACAGTCCACAATTGCTAATCAACTTCTTCCACGCGGTGCAGCAATTGACCCGTGAGCAGAAATTACTGGCCTATCATGACCGTTCAGACGGCGGGTTATTTGTGACGCTGGCCGAAATGGCGTTTGCCGGCAAAGCAGGTGTGCGATGCGATGTAAGTACACTGGGTAGTGACGATATGGCAGTGTTGTTTTCTGAAGAGCCCGGTGCGGTTATCCAGATTAGCAACAGCGATCTGGAATATGTCAGACAGGTGCTGGCGCAGCATCAGCTTGCGGATTGTAGCCATATGATAGGCAGCGTAAGTAATAACGATGAGCTGGTATTCAGCCGCGGCGACAGTGTGATTCTGCAAGACAGCCGCACCCGCTTACGTTGTATCTGGGCAGAGACCACCTACCAGATGCAGGCGCTGCGGGATAATCCAGAAGGTGCTAAGCAGGAATTTGACGCTAAAGCAGATGCCGAAGATCCGGGTTTAAATGTAAAGCTGAGCTTTGATATCAACGCTGATATTGCGGCGCCGTTTATCTTAAAAGGCGCAGCGCCGAAAGTGGCTATCCTGCGCGAGCAGGGTGTTAACTCGCATGTTGAAATGGCGGCGGCATTTAACCGTGCTGGCTTTACAGCGGTTGACGTTCATATGAGCGATATTTTAGCAGGCAGAGCGAAGTTGGCCGACTTTAATGGCTTGGTTGCCTGTGGCGGTTTTTCCTACGGTGACGTCCTGGGTGCCGGCGAAGGCTGGGCCAAATCAGTCTTGTTTAACGATATCGCGCGCCAGCAGTTTGCTGATTTCTTCAAGCGGGACAGCACCTTCTCGCTAGGTGTGTGTAACGGTTGCCAGATGATGTCGAACCTGAAGAGCTTGATCCCTGGTGCTGAGCTGTGGCCACACTTTGTGCGCAACAAATCAGAGCGGTTTGAAGCACGCTTTAGTTTGGTAGAAATTCAGCAAAGTCCATCGCTGTTTTTCAATGGCATGGCCGGTTCGCGGATGCCAATTGCGGTATCGCACGGCGAAGGGCATGCGGAGTTCAGTAGCAGTGAAGCCTTTGCTAAGGCAAACCACAGTGGTACCGTGGCGATGCGTTTTATTGATAACTACGGCAAGGTAACCGAACAATATCCGCAGAATCCGAATGGCTCGGCGGCAGGCATAACCTCGCTGACGACTACCGATGGTCGTGTGACGATTATGATGCCTCACCCAGAGCGGGTATTCCGTGCAGTGGCGAACTCGTGGCAGCCAGACGGCTGGCAGGAAGACAGCCCCTGGATGCGTATGTTCCGCAATGCGCGGGTCTGGTTAGGCTAACGGCCGGATCAACCCAACATAAAAAAACCTGCTACGGCAGGTTTTTTTATTGCTGCGGTTTATTACCGGCAGTTGCGCCAAACTGCATCTACACTTAGTTCCTTACTATGCTACGCAGGTACAGGGAGGAACTATGCAGCACGACGCGATAGTGACGTTGCAACGTGAACTTGGATTTATTGATAACCAACTCAGCGGTACGCTGGATGATCAGACGCTGGCTGCGATGCGGCAGCTATTACAGCTGCACAGCGCGAAAATAACCAAGCCTGATTGGCAAAGCTGGCCCGCAGAGCGTAAAGCGGTCCTGGCACTGCAGCTAGCTTGTAAACAGGCGGGCTGCCCGCCTGGGCAGCTTGACGGCTGGTGGGGGCCGCAAACCGACTATGCTTGTAGTCAACTCAGTGTCATTCAACAACAAGGTAAGCCCGCTGCAGCCTGGCGTGACCATCTGACAACACCTGCCAACCCGCATCAGTGGCCATTGGATAGAGACGCTGAGCTGGTCGCTTACTACGGTGAGCCCGGTTCTGGGCTGGTGAAGGTTAGTTTACCCTATCCATTGCGTCTGGCATGGGACTTATCAACCACGGTGATAACCACACAATGTCATCAGAAAGTGGCAGCCAGTTTTCAGCGCGTGCTGGAGCAGGTGATACTGTATTATGGTTTTGAGACAGTACAGAGCCTGCGGCTAGACCTGTATGGTGGGGGTTTTAACCTGCGTAATAAACGCGGCGGCAGCAGTATGTCTACACACAGCTGGGGGATTGCGTTTGACTTTGATCCCGCTCACAACCAATTAAAGTGGGGCCGCAATCAGGCTGCGTTTGCTCAGCCTGAGTATGACTACTGGTGGCAGTGCTGGGAAAGTGAAGGCTGGGTCAGTTTAGGTCGCAGCCGCAATTTTGACTGGATGCACGTGCAGGCTGCCCGGTTGTGAAAGCGGCTTCACACGCTGTGCAAGCCGGCATTGCGCCGGTTTAGCCGGGGCACTACGGCCTAACTGTAACAAGGGCTGCCATTTGGGCAGCCCTTGTTACATGGGTTACCTGACTAACCTGTAGCTTATTCTATCTTACGGGTAGAGCGCTCTGAGCGCTGCGCGGTAATATGCCGGCTGTCACTTTTATGTTCCCGGCTACTATGCTGCCCGGCTGTAGGCGAAGCCTGGCGCTGTACTGATTGTACAGCGGAGCTTGCTTGTACATCGCGATGTGGTCTGGACTGGCGTTGCATTTCAGGCTGCGTTGGTTGGCGCGGCGTATGCCGATTGACTGTTGCGGCGGCTTTGGGCTCGCTGACAACTGTAGGTTGCGACCTTTCATTGCCATGGTGTACCGCAGTACGTGGCAATTGCTGATGCTGCACAGTTTCCCGCTTTACGGCTTCTCGCATTACGGGTTCACGCTGTATGGCTTCTCGTTTTATTATCTCGCGTTGAGGCTGTACCGTCTGATGCCGGGTAGCATCGGCAGTGTGCTGGCGCTGGGTGTTGTTATGTAGCTGCTGCTCGCGGTTTGGCAGCCGCACCTGTTCCGCACTTTTACGCTGATATTGCTGTGAATACTCTCGCGTTTGCTGCTTATCGTGACGGGCCTGATGTACCGGTTTGCCCTGAACTTGCCGTGTTGGCTGGCGATAGCCATAGCCGGCATTGTAGTCCCGGTTCAAGCGCTCATGCCGGTAGTGCACACCACGGCGGTGCTCAGTGTTGTGCTGCCAGCGGCGGGCATCAACATAGTGTTTATGGCGCTTAGGATAATAGCGCGGGGGTGTATGATAGTAGTGATGATGCACTACGACATGCCGGTGGTGCCAATCGAAAATGCCAAAGTAAAACCACGGCCGTACATGGACACTTGTACCCCAGTAGAAAGGACTATTGCGATAGTAAACTCCGGCCGTATGCCAGTATACCGGCGGATGTGATGGCCACCACCAGTCGCCATAAACCACACGGGTATCGTACACCGGCACATAGATGACTTCCTTACGGGTGGGCTCGATGACAATAATTTCCCGTTCCCGTTCGACAACAACATGTTTATTATCATTTAACGTGCCGTTGGCGTAAGCTTTCTGACGCAGCGTCTGAATACGGGCTAGTACCAGAGCTTCATCGGCCAAAAATGCTTCACCGATTTGCTCTGTCCACTCTAAGTCATCGCTCAGACGTTCGAGCAGTTGAGGAAACGCGACCAGCGCCTTAACACTGGGATCCCAGCCTTTATCTTCCACGGCTTTGACTGCTTCATCAGCATTCAATTTAGTATGGCTTTTTACCCAACGTGCCGCCTGCACCACTTCCAATGGATAGGTAGCGGCAATCAGGACGTGCGTCAAAACGGTATCGGGATACAGAGCTACAGGCGCCAGCATTTGATCCAGTTCTGCCTGGGACAGGCGGTCATCATTGGCCAGTGCCAATGTCGCTGTACTTATCAGTAGCGCGGCACTTATCAGCCGGGCAATTTTCAGCAGTAGATTTTTCATCTTGCTATCCTCAGTTTCACCGCAGGTAAACTGCTACGCTGGCGGCTTTTTGTACTCTGTATAGCTTATAGGGGGCTGGGGCTGAATTGAAACTGAACTTTACCGAACCTTTACATTGGTATCTGGCAGCTAAAGTGGCCACTTTGGCAGTATATTGTGCTTGGTTTTATTGCATAGCTTTCAGGTTAAACCGATAGCATGATAAAAATACCGCTGGCAGTTCAGCATCCATCATCGGCATGTTATCGTTAGAAGCAGCAGGCGCCGGTGTTGTAAGTATCTGCGCAATGACAATATTTTTAAGCTTTGGTGAACTATGAGCCTTGCCCTGATCATTCCGGATCGTAAACTAGACGATTTACAACAGAAGTTGCAGCACGCGTTACCTGATACCGCAATTGAAATCTGGCCACATATTCGCTCACCAGAAAAGGTGGAATTCGCCGTAGTGTGGAAACAACCGCATAATAGCCTGGCCGGACTGCCAAATTTAAAAGCAATTCAATGCTTCGGAGCCGGCGTCGACGCAATATTGGCTGATACAACGCTGCCGGCTTTACCAATAGCGCGTATTGTTGATGCGACGCTGACGGAAACGATGGTGCGTTATTTAGATGGTGTAATAAACCATTATCGCCTGCGGTTAGACGTGTTTGCACAACAGCAGCAATGTCAGCTGTGGAAGCCTAAAAGTCCACGACAAATCGCAAAAATTTGTGTGCTGGGGTTAGGTGAGCTTGGTGCTGCCACAGCACGGCATTTTGCTGCATCAGGCTACCAGGTTAGCGGGTGGTCCCGATCTGAAAAGCAACTGGATAACATTCATTGTTTGTATGGGGCGGCAGGGTTAGCCATTGCGGTGGCACAGGCTGATGTGCTGATTTGTTTGTTACCGTTAACCAACGATACTGAAAACCTGTTAGATGACGCCTTTTTTGAGTTGCTAAGCCCGGGCTGCATTTTTATCAATGTCGCGCGCGGCGCCATCGTGGACGACTTGGCACTGCTGGCCGCGTTGAACTCGGGACGGCTGCAGGCTGCGTGCCTCGACGTTTTTCGCCAGGAGCCATTACCGGCAGAGCACCCGTTTTGGCATCATCCGGCAATTTTAATTACGCCGCATATATCGGCAGTAACAAATGTCAGCACTGCTGTTGCCCAAATAGCCGAGAACTATCAGCGCTGCCTACGCGGTCAGGATCTGCTAAATCCAGTCGACATTAAACGGGGATATTAAAATGGCTGCTAACAGGATGACGTCTGTGACGACCTGGTTTTTACAATTTGACGGTAAGGTTCCAGCACAGATTAACTGGCCAGCCGGAGTGCAATTGACAGAGGCAGAAATTGCCAGCCCGGAGTTAAGTCAGTTTATGTTCAGAACAGTAGGCGGGCCATGGCGCTGGTTCAGCCGGCTCAGCTGGACATATCAACAATGGCAACACTATTTAACCCAACAACAGGTACGCACCTGGCTGCTATCTGTTCACGGTACCCCCGCTGGCTACATTGAGTTACTAAAACATGACGATAACAGTGTGGAAATTAAATTTTTTGGTTTATTACCACAATTTATTGGTCAGGGGCTGGGCCAGCCATTAGCACAGGCCGCCGTGATGCTCAGTGCGCAGTGGCAAGCCACAAAAATATGGCTGCATACCTGTTCGGCAGATCATCCGTCGGCGTTGAAAAATTATCTGGCGGCAGGTTTTGTACTCACAGCAACTGAATACAGTGACGAAGCTTTACCAGAACTGAACGATAGCCAGCTTTTGACGCCGGATTTTGTTTATTCAGCGTTGCGTTATCATATTGAAAATGCTGGCTAAATATACAGTTATTGTAACTTTGTTACAACTTAACTACACTCTGTGACGGTTTAAGGAAGCTTAAGCCAAGTTGCTAAATAAAATAATAAAATATGCTGTTGGGGTTAGTTATGAGTAAAGCGTCCAATCGTGGTTTTGGCTTTACCGCAATCGCCGTTGTAGTTTGTTTAATGGCGTTATCGGCATTTTTGACCAAAGCCGAAGCTGTCTGCCTGATGTGTGGATAGCAGGAATCGAATCTAGTCAAATGGACTGACTAACACCCCCGGCTTGCCGGGGGTTGTGCTTTGTGGCTTTAGCGCTTGCTGTGCAGCTCACGGTTTTCCCGTTTTTGCTCGGCATTCTTCTGCAATAAAATATAGGTAGCCGAATAGCCGCCATGCTGCTTTTGCGCAGTATTGCAGGCTAATACTATTGGAATTTGTGGCAACCACTTAAACACATAGCTGCGCAGAATTGCCGGATGTGGCTTACTGTTACGGCCCATGCCGTGATGGATTAACAGTGTGCGAATACCGCGTTTGTGGCAGTCCTCAATGAAGAAAAACAATTCACGACGGGCGTCACTCAGGCTTTTACCCAGCAGGTTTAACGTCGCATCCAATTGGTACTTACCTAAGCGCAGGTTGCGATATACGCCGTCCTGAACCCCATCTTTTTTGTAGGTAAAGGGCTCGTCAGGCTTAACCAAATCAACATATTCCAGGCTAAGGTAGTTAGGATCGTACTCCATCTCCTGCTCTGCCGCTTTACGTCTGGCTTGCTGCGCCAGCGTGGGACTGAATTCGCCCTGCAGCTGTAACACCTCATCCTGATGTAAAGGTTTAACATCAGACATCTGCTGCAGAAACAACTCTACATCATCGTTTTGCATACTGGATACTCTTGTCATGCCGGGCGGTAATTATACCCCGCCCGTTGCTCAGACAAAAGTATTGGGACTATTCGGCTTGAGCTGTCAGTGGGCTTACTGTTGCCGTCGATGGCTGTGAAGCTTTTTCAGCTCTACGTGCTTTGGCAAAACGTAATAAATAATACGCATTGATTAATAATACTAATAAATTAGAAATGACACCTTGCGGTATTGCGATATGACTGTAGTACACAAATAGCAAGCTGCACCCAATCAAGGTTGCTAAACGTAACCAGAACACGTCTTTAATAAAGAAAGCGCCGATACAGATTGTTAATCCAACCCAGCTGATGATATCGAACATAATGTGTTCCATGGTTTTCCTGTGAACTGAGCGAGCAAAATTTGCGCGCATTATGCTGCTAGCCGAGGTGTTGCTCAACCGAGGAATTTTACTGCTTTCAGATTAGTTTAATTGATGAATTATTTTGTCGTTTTCGCATAAATAAAAAGATGTTCTACACTTAATGTTAGCTGAACAGGGAAGGGGTGAGTTATGTTGCCGCAGAAAATATATGAAGTGTTGCCTTATGCTTATGTCTGTATTGGCGTGAGTGTAATAGTGAGCATAGATTCATGGCTGGCGGTTGTTTCCGGGGTAGTTATTGCGACTGTAGGTGCAGTAGTGTGGATTTTACGTTCAGATAACCGGCGCTCGGATATAAAAGGTGCCCGCGAGAAATATGGCGGTGTCATGCCGTTTTGGCTATATGAAATGTTGCCCTTCAGCTACTTTATGCTGGCAATGCTGTTGTTTGTAATGACTAGCAATGTTTATGCATATCCGTTTGCAGTAATTCTAATGGGAGTAGGCATTCAGGTCTGGGGATTACGGGGCAGTTACCGTAAACATCAGCGGCCCGTGCCGGTAAAGCTTGGGCCACTGCGGTCGCGTGCCTGAACTAGTTTCTCAGGTTAATCTGGCTGTTGGCGATGGTCGCTGTAGTGAGTAACCAAACCTGCAGATTCTGCTGTAATGCTGCGGGATCAATTTTATCCAGCGTGTCATTAGGCGTATGGTGAAAGTCAAAGTAATCAGTACCGTCCTGCTGCAAGCTGACAACTGGCACGCCCTGAGCTTTTAGTATCGATACATCCGGGCCGCCAGATGCGGTATTAGTTCCCATTTCTACGCCGAATGGCGCCAGTTTCTGCTGCAAAGTTTTAGCAAATTGCTGGGACTCGGGGCCAAAACTGGTATCCAGCCGCCAGATACGGCCGGCGCCGAAATCAGATTCAGATGCAAACACATGCTTCTTCAGCGTTGCAGTATGTTTGGCGGCATAAGCGCGCGCGCCCACTAATCCACCTTCTTCGTTACCAAATAATACCACGCGAACCGTCCGCTCAGGGCGACCTTGTTGTTTTAACAAAGCTGCTGTGGCCATCACAATGCCAACACCAGCACCATCATCTAAAGCACCGGTGCCTTCATCCCAAGAATCAAGATGGGCACTTATCAGTACAATTTCATCCGGCCGTTTGCTGCCGGTAATTTCAGCAATAACATTGTGGCTGATCACTTCGCCGGGCAATTTATTTTGCATTTGTAACTGCAGGTTTAACTCTGGCTGACGGCTCAGCATTCGGGCCAATTGAAGTGCATCCGGCACAGAAATAGCGGCCGCTGGTATACGGGGAACGTCGTCGCTATAGCGCATAATGCCCGTATGAGCAAAACGGTTGAGGCTGGTACCCACCGAGCGGATAATAATGGCTTTGGCACCTAATTTTGCTGCTTCAACAGCCCCCTGCGCGCGGGCGCCAACCACAGAGCCATAAAAGCTGCCAAGTTTATCTTTGCCCATGCTTTTATTGATAAAAACAATTTTGTCCTTTACCTGGCTTGGGTCTGCAGCTTGTAACTGCTCCAGGCTATCAAACATGGCTACCTGGGCGTTGATACCATCAAACGGAGTGGCAATAGACCCGCCCAAGGCGCTGACAACCAGATTCTGTTGAAACGGTGCACCGACGGTAAGGCTGGCCTCGCCACGCTGCCAATATTGCATCGTAAAAGCTTCAGTCCAGACTTTATCATAACCCAGCTGGTTAAATTTTTGCTCTGCCCAAGCTACGGCCTTGGCATCCGACGGACTGCCAGCCAGACGCTGACCAACCTCAACGGTAAGCGATTCTGTTAATTGGAAAGCCAGGGTGTCGTCCATGATAAAGTCATTCGCCGCCGCATTCAGGCAAAGTGCCGCAGTTATTGTTGTAAGCCACAATTTCATCTTTTCATTTTGTCCCGCTATTGATAGAGTGGGCAAACTGTAACACCTTTTTCGCTGCGCCACAGCAGGTTCAGTGAAAATGCGGGTTAGCCCAATGGAATGTACTCAAGCTGTAAGGAAACAGGTATGTCGGTAGCTCCGTTCAGTGCGCTTGTTGTTGATGATGTTGCAGCAGTGCGTAGTTATATAAGTCAAATTTTACAACAGCTTGGCATTTCTTCTGTGCTAGAGGCTGCAGACGGCTGCAGTGCCGCTGAGCTGTTCAGTCAACACAAACCTCAGTTGGTATTTCTGGATATTCAGCTGCCTGATATCAATGGCCATCAGCTACTAAAGCAGTTCAAACAGCAGCACCAGCAAACCGTGGTGGTGATGGTATCGGCGTTTTCAAACGTTGAGAACCTGAAGCTGGCAATTGAAAACGGTGCTAAAGCTTTTGTGATGAAGCCTTTCACTGCCAGCCGGATCAATAATTTAGTCAGACCATTACTACATTGAAGTTTAAACTACACCTGACAAACAATGTTATTCTTTGTTAAACAAGAATGATTATATTGTCGCTTTTCGTCTGAGTCAGTATTATGGGTCCAATCAGTCAGACAAGGTTTGATGTAATGAATTTACAGGATATGTTGCGAAACTCCGCCAAAGCCGTCGAATTGCTAAAAGCTGTTTCCAATGAACGGCGGTTATTGATTCTTTGCCATTTATTGGACGGAGAAATGTCGGTTGGCGAGATGAATGAGAAATTGGCGCTGAGCCAGTCAGCATTGTCGCAGCATTTGGCATTACTGCGTGCGCATAAACTGGTAAAAACACGTAAAGCAGCACAAACGGTGTTTTACAGTCTTGATAGCGATGAAGCCGAAGCGTTAATCACGCTGTTACACAAACTTTATTGCTCAGATGATCCCAAATAACAGCAACAAAAAAGCCGGCGTTAGCCGGCTTTTTTGTTTAACTGTGTCTTAAGCTGCGCTTAATGCTTTAACATGTGCATTTAAACGAGCTTTATGACGTGCTGCTTTGTTCTTGTGGATCAGACCTTTAGAGGCCATACGGTCCAGAACAGGCACCATTTTCTTAAATGCTTCAGTTGAAGCAGTTACGTCAGCAGTTAATACTGCCGCGTAGGTTTTCTTAATGAAAGTACGCATCATTGAACGTTGACTAGCGTTTTGCTGACGACGTTTTTCTGATTGAATTGCGCGCTTCTTAGCAGACTTAATGTTAGCCAAGGTAACACTCCTAAAAAACTAAACTGGACCCATCAAAGGCCGCATAATATGCCTATTTAATGTCCCGATGTCAAATGCTTTAACAGGAAAGTGACAGATTTTAATCTGTAAGCTACTGGTAATCCGCTGCGATAACGGGGCAAAATAGCTGCTCAGCAAAATAAGGATATATCAGTGTCGGCAAAGTTATTAAAATCAGGTCTTATTGTTAGTTTTATGACGTTGATTTCACGCGTATTAGGTCTGATACGTGATGTCGTGGTGGCTAATTTTATCGGCGCGGGCGCTGCGGCGGATGTGTTCTTTTTTGCCAACCGTATTCCAAACTTTTTACGCCGATTATTTGCCGAAGGTGCTTTTTCACAGGCGTTTGTCCCGGTATTGGCTGAAGTCAAACTCAAACACGGCGATGAGGCTGTGCGTTTATTGCTGGCCCGGGTCAGTGGTAGTCTTGGCGTCGTTGTTACACTGGTGACCGTGTTTGGCGTCGTTGCTTCACCACTGGTGGCCATGCTATTTGGCATGGGATGGTTTGTCGAATGGCTGAATGATGGGCCGGACGCGCATAAGTTTGAACTGGCCAGTTTAATGTTGAAAATTACCTTTCCTTATCTGTGGTTTATCAGTTTAGTGGCGTTGTCCGGCGCCATACTTAACACCTACAACCGGTTTGCTGTTGCCGCCTTTACCCCGGTATTTTTGAATGTTGTGATGATAGCCTGCGCAATTTATCTGGCACCCAGGCTGGACGAGCCCGCGCTGGCACTGGCTTGGGGCGTGTTTATTGGTGGTGCAATACAGTTACTGTTTCAGCTACCGTTTTTAGCTAAAGCAGGGTTGTTAGTGTGGCCGCGTTGGGGTTGGCGTGATGAGAATGTAGTGAAAATTCGTAAACTGATGCTGCCCGCGCTGTTTGGCGTATCGGTAAGCCAGATAAATTTATTGCTCGATACTGTCATTGCCTCCTTTCTGCTTACCGGTGCGGTAAGCTGGCTTTATTACTCTGATCGCTTAATTGAGTTTCCGCTGGGCTTATTTGGCATTGCTATTGCTACAGTGATTTTGCCGAATTTGTCACGACATCATTCTGCTGACAACAGTCAGCGCTTCAGCCAGACGCTTGATTGGTCGCTGCGTTTTGTCGCGTTGTTTGGTCTGCCTGCGATGGCTGGTTTAATGGTGTTATCGCAGCCGATAGTGGCATTGCTGTTTATGCGAGGTGAGTTTACTCAACATGATGTGTTAATGGTGTCTTACAGCCTTATTGCATACAGCACGGGCTTGCTCAGTTACATGTTGATAAAAGTGCTGGCGCCGGGCTTTTATGCCCGGCAGGACATTAAAACCCCTGTACGTATTGGCGTTATCGCGATGCTGGCTAATATGGTGTTTAATTTGATGCTGGCACCTTTTATCAGTTATGTCGGCCTGGCGCTGGCCACCGCGATGTCAGCCAGTTTAAATGCATTTTTGCTATACCGTGGTTTAAAAATGGCGGGTGTGTACCAATTGTCTAGCCTTACCTTGCTGTTTTTAGCTAAATTGGTGGTAGCCAGCGTTATCATGGCTGGCCTGCTGTACTGGCAGACCCCCAGCCTGAGCGAGTGGGTTGGACAGAGTTTCTCCTGGCAAGTGTTACGTTTAAGTGCCTTATGTGTGTTGGCTGTGGTGGGCTATTTCAGCTTATTGCTGTTAATGGGAGTGCGGTTGCGGCATTTTAAAGCCAATTCTGTTGCTGAAAGCAATTGATTAAATGGGTATAATGCGCGGTTTATAATCAGTGGTCAGAAACGGCAGGCATGGAGTTAATTCGCGGCTTACACAATATTAACAGCCAGCATCGTGGCTGCGTATTAACCATTGGCAATTTTGATGGTGTACACCTTGGCCATCAGGCGGTTTTGGCCAAAGTAGTTGCTATAGCAAAACAGCGACAGTTACCCTCCTGTGTCATGTTATTTGAACCGCAACCACTGGAGTTATTTGCCGGTGCCGCTGCGCCTGCCAGACTAACCCGGTTTCGAGAGAAATATACCGCACTGGCAGAGCTTGGTATTGATCGGTTGCTGTGTGTTAACTTTACCACCGCTTTTGCCGCGCAGCAGCCTGAGCAGTTTATTCAACAGTTATTGTTAAAGCAGTTGGGCGTAGAACATTTAATTGTCGGTGACGATTTTCGTTTTGGTAAAAATCGGTCGGGTAGTTTTGACATGTTGGCGCTGGCCGCTGAGCAATATCAGTTTGGCTTGTGCAGCACGTCCAGCCTGATAGTGGCAGAGCAGCGGATCAGCAGCACACTGATCCGGCAGGCGTTGGCTGACGATAAGCTGACACTGGCCGCTCAAATGTTAGGGAAGCCTTTTGCGTTAACGGGGCGGGTAAGACATGGCAGGAAACTAGGCCGTGATTTGGGCTTTCCAACGGCTAATGTATTTTTATATCGACGCAAACTGCCGGTGTCGGGCGTGTATGCAATAACCGCTATTACATCGTTCGGCCAGTATTATGGTGTAGCGAATATTGGCAATCGGCCAACAGTGCAAGGCCAGCGATTGCAGCTTGAAGCTCACCTTTTTGATTTTAAAGGTAATTTGTACGGAAGCCAGATTAAGGTAATCTTGCAGCATAAACTGCGCAATGAGCAGCGCTTTGACAACCTGGCGGCACTACAACAACAAATTGCTGCGGATGTAAGCGCAGCTAAAACATTTTTTCAGCACAACGCCTTATTAATGGCGCACGCTACTACTGACAAGACGGAATAAAACGGATGAGCGACTATAAGCATACCCTTAATTTGCCGGAAACAGCTTTTGCGATGCGAGCCAATTTGGCCCAGCGCGAACCGCAAATGCTGGCAAAATGGACCGAAGCCGACCTGTACGGCAAGATCCGCGCAGCGAAAAAAGGCAAACCTAGCTTTATTCTGCATGATGGTCCTCCTTATGCCAACGGCAATATCCATATCGGACATGCGGTTAACAAAATTCTGAAAGATATCATTGTTAAAGCAAAAACCTTAGCTGACTTCGATGCACCTTACGTGCCGGGTTGGGACTGCCATGGCTTGCCGATAGAGCTGGTGGTAGAAAAAAAATATGGTAAGCCGGGTACCAAGTTAACTGCAGCAGAGTTTCGGCAGAAGTGCCGTGAGTATGCGGCGACACAAATTGACGCCCAGCGTACTGACTTTATTCGTTTAGGCGTGCTGGGTGACTGGCAAAATCCTTACCGCACAATGGATTTTGACTTTGAAGCGAATATCATCCGCTCGCTGGCAAAAATCATCGGCAATGGCCATTTGCAGCAAGGTTTTAAACCTGTGCACTGGTGTACCGATTGTGGTTCTGCTTTGGCAGAAGCTGAAGTGGAGTATCAGGACAAGGTATCTCCGGCGATTGATGTTCGTTTTGCTTTAGTGGATGAAACCGTAGTAGACCGTTTTGACCACCCGGAGAATAAGCGTGGCCAGGGCAAGGTGTCGGTGGTAATTTGGACCACAACGCCATGGACTATTCCCGCAAACCGCGCGGTGGCGTTGAACGCTAAACTGGATTACAGCCTGGTGCAGGTTGAGCAGGGGCCTAATGGTGCAGAGCGTTTAATCGTCGCCACTGATTTGGTTAAAGATGTGATGGCTCGCGCCGGCATCGAACATTACCATGCATTGGGCTTTACCAAAGGCGCTGCGTTGGAATTGGTGCAGGTTAAACACCCATTATACGATTTCAACGTGCCGCTGATTATGGGTGAGCACGTAACTACCGAGTCGGGAACCGGCTGTGTACACACGGCCCCTGGCCATGGTCAGGAAGATTTCGTCGTCGGTAAACAATATAACCTTGAAGTGGCTAACCCGGTGGGGGCGAACGGAGTTTATTTGCCCGACACGCCATTGTTTGCCGGACAGCACGTATTTAAAGCCAATGACAGTGTAGTTGAAGCGTTAAAAGACGCAGGCGCTTTACTGTTGCATAAAGCCTATAAACACAGCTACCCACACTGCTGGCGGCATAAAACGCCGATTATTTTCCGTGCGACCCCTCAGTGGTTTATCAGCATGGATCAGCAAGGGCTGCGCAGTACCTCACTGCAGCAAATTGAACAAACCCGCTGGATCCCGGATTGGGGACAGCAGCGGATCGAAAAAATGGTTGCCGGCCGGCCTGACTGGTGTATTTCGCGCCAGCGCACCTGGGGCGTGCCGATTGCGCTATTTGTTGATAAAGATACCGGCGCGCTGCACCCCAACACTCAGGAGTTGATGGAACAGGTTGCTAAATTGGTTGAGCAGGACGGCATTCAAGCCTGGTTTGATTTGGATGCAGCCAGCCTGATTGGTGATGATGCGCAGCAATACGTTAAGGTTAGCGATACCCTGGATGTCTGGTTTGACTCAGGCGTCACGCACGCTTGCGTGGTCGGAGTCCGCCCAGAGTTTGGCGCAGCTGAGCAAGCTGATTTATATCTGGAAGGGTCTGATCAGCACCGTGGCTGGTTTATGTCGTCATTAATGACCGGTGTCAGTATTCAGCACAAAGCACCGTATAAGCAGGTACTCACACACGGTTTTACCGTTGATGGTGATGGTCGTAAAATGTCCAAGTCGTTGGGCAATGTCGTGTCACCGCAAGATGTAATGAACAAACTGGGTGCCGATATTCTGCGGTTGTGGGTTGCCACTACCGATTACACCTCTGAAATGACGGTGTCAGATGAAATTTTGAACCGTGCAGCTGATAAGTATCGTCGCATTCGCAATACCGCCCGCTTCTTATTGGCAAATCTGAATGGTTTTAACCCAGCAACGGATGCAGTAGCGTTTGAGCAGATGGTTGAGCTGGATTTGTGGGTAGTGAACCGTGCCGCCAAATTACAGCAAGAAATTGTAGAAGCGTATGATAATTATCAGTTCCATCAGGTCAGTAGCAAACTGATGAACTTCTGTACCGTTGAATTGGGTAGTTTTTATCTGGACGTTATCAAAGACCGTCAGTACACCGCGCATACCGATGGTTTGGCGCGGCGCTCTTGCCAGACTGCGCTTTATCACATTGCTCAGGCAATGGTGCGCTGGATGGCGCCGATAATGAGCTTCACCGCACAGGAAATCTGGCAGGAACTGCCGGGCGAGCGTGACGAATTTGTATTCACCGATGTCTGGTATACCGGTTTTACTGGCTTAGCCAGCGGCAAGTTTGATGATGCGTTCTGGCAACAATTGCTGCAGGTGCGGGATGAAGTCAACAAGGTGCTGGAAGTTGCCCGTAAGGAAGACAAAATTGGTGCATCATTGCAGGCTGAGATCACGTTATATGCGTCTGCAGATATGGCAGCTGATTTAGCCAAACTGGGTGATGAACTGAGATTTGTGCTGATCACATCCACCGCACAGGTAAGTGTTGAAGCTGCACCTGCTGATGCAGTGAAAACTGAGCTACCAGGTTTGAGTGTGCGGGTACAGGCGTCAAACGGTTCGAAGTGTGAGCGTTGCTGGCATCACCGGCATGATGTTGGTGCCAATGCGGCACACCCTGCATTATGTCTGCGTTGCGTGACCAATGTAGAAGGTGTCGGCGAAATACGGGCATTTGCATAATGACGCTTTTTAAAGATACGGGGTGGCGGCTGTGGTGGCTTATGCTGCTGGTACTGGTGCTGGATCAGGTAACAAAACAGCTGGTTATTGCCAATATGCAGCTGTTTGATTCAATTGAACTGTTGCCGGTATTTAACCTGACCTATGTGCGAAATTATGGTGCGGCATTCTCTTTTTTAAGTGATGCTGGCGGCTGGCAACGCTGGTTTTTTACCTTGATTGCCGTTGTCATTAGTATTGTGCTGGCGATATGGCTGGCACGTAACAATAAAACCCAGCTAAAGCTTAACCTGGCCTTGGTGTTCGTGCTGGCTGGTGCCATTGGCAACCTTATCGACCGCAGTCTGTATGGCTATGTTATCGATTTTTTGCATCTGTACTATCAGAACTGGCACTATCCGGCATTTAATATTGCCGATTCAGCAATTTGCATTGGTGCCGCTTTATTAATCTGGGATAGCTTCAGCAGTAACGAGGTAGAAAAATGACGTCGGCAGCAATAGGCGCTAACAGCACAGTGATTTTTCACTTTGACATTAAACTGGCGGATGGCAGTGCCGCCGAAAGTACCCGCGTGCATAATAAGCCTGCTAAGTTGCAGATGGGCGACGGTAGTATTTCGCCGGCTTTTGAAGCTCAGCTGAGTGGCTTAGTTGCGGGTGATAAAAAAACCTTTACGCTGGCACCTGAAGACGCCTACGGCATGCCAAACCCTGACAATATTTACTACGTTGACCGTAGCAAGTTTTCGGCAGATGCGCCGGCTAAAACCGGCATGATCATTGGTTTTACCATGCCAGACGGCTCTGAAATGCCTGGGCTGGTGCGGGAAGTAGTTGGCGAATCGGTGACGATAGATTTTAACCACCCACTGGCAGGTCAGACACTGACATTCAGTGTGGAAATTGTACAGGTAAGCTGAACTATGGATATTTTATTAGCAAATCCGCGTGGTTTTTGTGCCGGCGTCGACCGTGCCATCAGCATTGTTGAACGTGCATTAGAGCTGTATGAGCCACCCATTTATGTGCGGCATGAAGTGGTACATAACAGATTTGTTGTGGACGGCTTGCGCCGTCGCGGCGCGGTATTTGTTGATGAACTAAACGAAGTGCCGGATGGCAATATCGTTATTTTTAGCGCACACGGTGTGTCTCAGGCGGTGCGGGAAAATGCTAAACAGCGTGGCTTAAAAGTATTTGATGCAACTTGCCCGTTAGTCACCAAGGTGCATATGGAAGTAACCCGCGCCAGCCGTAAGGGTATCGAATGTATACTAATCGGCCATGCCGGTCACCCTGAAGTTGAAGGTACGATGGGCCAGTACGACAACCCTGCTGGGGGTATTTATCTGGTGGAATCTGCTGAAGACGTAGCGAAGCTCACCGTTAAAAACGCAGCACAGTTGTGTTTTAGCAGTCAGACTACTTTATCTGTGGATGACACAGCGGATGTTATCGATGCATTGCGTCAGCGTTTCCCTGAAATTGAAGGGCCGCGTAAAGATGATATCTGTTACGCCACGCAAAACCGTCAGGATGCCGTGCGCGATTTAGCCAGTAAAGCTGATTTGTTATTGGTGGTTGGTGCGAAAAACAGCAGTAACTCAAATCGACTGCGTGAGCTGGCAGATAAAATGGGCTGTAAAGCTTATCTTATTGATACGGCCGACGACATTCAGCACGCCTGGCTGCAAGGGGTGAATGCGGTTGGTGTTACGGCAGGCGCATCTGCACCTGAAGTGTTAGTGCAGCAGGTAGTAAAGCAGTTACAGCAATGGGGCGGAAAAACCGTGCAGGAAAACCCCGGCCGCGAAGAAAATGTTGTTTTTGCCATCCCGGCAGAGTTGCGGTAAGCAGTTAAACAGGCTTGCTGGTTCACGTTTGAAGTTGTTAGGTGTAGTATTTCTCGATACCTGTTAATCAGATTGGCGCAATGCTTACTCAACTTCGATTGCCAAAACTACAATTACCCTATTTATGCCAAGGCCAATACATCGTAAGGGTCTTGGTTTTATCTCAAGCTGTTGCCGTTGTACTTGCGTTCTCGCCTGGAATGCATGGTGATATCTGGGCCCGCTTAGGCTTCATTAGCGTATTCGTGCACTGGATCAGCTTGCTGACAATCTTTAGCCTATGCGCACTGCGCCGCCAAATTAATCGCTTGTCGTCGTTTGGGGTGCTGGGTGCGGTAATATTATTGTTTTTAACCCTGACACTTCTGATAAGTGCAATTGCTTTTCAATTGTTTGGTTCACTGTTCTTTAGTATTGGACAAGAACTGACCAGCTTTTTGTTAAAAAACCTTATGGTTGCATTTATCATTGCAGTGGTCGCGGTGCAGTTTTTTATTGTTCATGCAGAGAAAAGTGAGCAACTTAACGCACAAACGCATGCAGAGTTAAATGCTTTACAAGCCAGAATACAACCACACTTTTTGTTTAATACATTAAATACCGTGGCTGAACTTACCCATATTGATGCAGATGCTGCTGAAAAATCTCTGTTAGCATTATCATCTTTATTTCGCGCAGCACTGGACGTGGGAAAATTAGTGCCACTGCAAACTGAAGTCGAGTTGGCAAGGCAATATTTATCGCTGGAGCTTTGGCGTCTAGGTGAGCGAATGGATCTGCAATGGCAATTGCCTGACGTTTTGCCGCGACTGATGATCCCTGCATTAACTATCCAGCCACTGCTGGAAAATGCAATAAGGTATGGGGTTGAAAATAGCTCTGAGCGCAGTACGCTGCACATATTTTCGATAGAAAGCCGCAATGCGTTAACGCTTGTTATCACTAACCCATGCCACCAAGACATAACGTGCAATGGTGGCAATGGCATAGCCTTAGCCAATATACGCCAGCGCTTGTTGCTGCAATTTGGCACTAGTGCAAGTTTAACCTATGGTGTTAGCGAGGGGTTGTACCGCGTTAAGTTGGTAATACCTAAAAGTTAGGGAGCGAAGTATGCGCATATTAATTGTTGACGATGAACCGCTGGCAAGAGCACGGTTACGCAGGCTAATCGCGGAATATCGGGATTACAGCTGCGTTGGTGAGGCGGACACAGCGCAACATGCCTTTGAAATGGTTGCTAAGTTGCAACCGGATATTTTATTACTTGATATTGCTATGCCGCAGCAAAATGGTATTAGCCTGGGTAAGCAAATTCTGACGTTGCCAACACCGCCCGCAATTATATATGTCACCGCGCATCCTGAATTTGCTTTGGATGCGTATCAGGCATCACCGGCTGACTATGTTTTGAAACCGGTATCATCGCAGCGACTGCTCAGCGCACTGGAGCGAGTTGGCGTGCAGACAAAAGCGCACATTGAAAAGAAACACCAAGAAGCAAAGTTTAGCTTTGTTCAAGGCGGAATTACGCGTCAAATCGCGATGAAAGACATTCTATATTTTATCGCAGAGGATAAATATGTGCGCATGGTATATATCGATGGTGAGGTGTTGCTTGAGCAGAGTCTGACGCACCTTGAGCAAATAAAGCCTAACCTTTTCATCCGGGTGCATCGAAAAACCTTAGTCAATGTAAACTATATTCAACGGCTTTATTTGAAGGATGGCCAGCATTGGCTGGCGCTGCAACATTCGGATATCAAGTTAAAAGTTAGTCGCCGTGCCGTCGCTTCGGTTAAGAAAGCTGAAATACATTTATCATAACTAACCATTCATCAGTACAACTTACCTTTAGTCAGACAACCTTATACTTTGACGCCCTACCTTGTTAGATTACATTCAAAAGAATAACTGTGATATTAATAGACGAACTGCAACAGTATTTAAATGGAAACTATTATGAAAAACAGTGCTTTAACTAAGGGTTTTACCTTGGTCGAACTGATGGTTGCCGTAGCTGTGTTAATCATAGCTGCCACGATCGCAGTGCCAGCATTTAGTAGTTTAGTGCAAGGTAATCGACTTACAGCAGGCGCGAATCAATTATTATCTGCTTTTCACAGTGCGCGAAGTGAAGCAATTAAACGGTCGCAAACCGTGCGTTTTTGTGCCACGACAGATGGAGCAACGTGTGCTGTAAACGCCGATTGGCGCAGCTGGCTCATTATGGTTGGAAACGACATTGTAGCTCAAGGTCGAGCAGCCAAGGGCTTAAATATTGCTGGCCCTGCTAATACCAGCATCGTATTTACTGCCGGCGGTTTGGTTCGTGACAATAATGGAGCAGGTTTGGCATCTAATTTACGTGTTTGTACTACCTCATCATCTGTGACAGATAACACCAGAACACTTAGTTTCGTCTCAGGCGGTGGTATTAGTGTTACCAGAGGAGTAAGTAACTGTGCGTAAATCTGTTAGTGGATTGATAACTCAGCAGGGCATGTCTTTGCTGGAGGTAATGATAGCTGTTTTAGTGTTGGGAATTGGCTTGCTGGGTGTGGCCGCTTTACAAAGCAGTGGTGTGCGTAATGTTCAAAGCGCACATGAGCGCACGGTAGCAACTTTAGTGGCGCATAGTCTGGGTGAAAATATGCGCGCCAATGTTGCTGCAGAAAGGCTGGGACAGGCTAGAGCGAGAGCGGATTACTTGGGTGGTTGCGAAGACGGTGGAAGTCAGCACCAAATATGGCTGGCGTATCTTAAGCAACGCCTTGGGCAGGGAGCATGTTTAATCTCTGCTGTAAACGGGAACCAAGTCGTAATCAATGTACGATGGGATGATGGCAAAGGTGTGCAAGGCAGTTCGGCAATGCAGTTGAATTACAGGGTGGTGTTGTAATGATGAAACCAAATCAAAGCAAACAGCAAGGTTTAACCCTGGTCGAGTTAATGATAGCGATGGCACTGGGTTTAGTGCTGATTGGCGGTGTCACTGGAGTGTTTATTGCCAACCAAACTACTTACCGGGTAAATGAAGCACTGTCGAATATGCAGGAAAATGCCCGGATAGCTTTTCAACTGATGGCGCGAGATATTCGTAGCGCAGGGTTTTCAGGCTGTACCAACAATGGCAGTGTTGCGAATGTACTTAATAATGCCAACGCGCAGTGGTGGACTAACTGGCAAGTAAATCAGGCGGGCATTCTAGGTTACACTGCTGCCACAGTACCTGCCAATTTGGGAGTGCCTGCACCGGTAAATAACTCTGAGGCTATCCAATTAATGTTTGGCGGTGGCAGTAGCGTTTCGATACACGATCATCAACCGAATTCGGCATCAGCAACATTGTTTGTAAACACGGCTAACCATGGTTTTCAGCCGGGCGATATCGTGATGGCTTGTGATGATGATCATACAGCAATTTTTCAGGTGACCAATGCCAATGTAGCAAACCAAACCATAGTGCATAACGCAGGTGGTGCACAATCTCCAGGCAATTGCAGTAAGGGACTGGGCTTTCCTACCGTCTGTACTGCAACTGGTTCGCCACATCGCTTTGGTAATAACGCTATGCTAACCCGCTTTGAGGCAGTGTCCTGGTATATCGGTTCAGCGAATAGTGTGCGCAGTTTATACCGTGCAACCCCGAGGCGCACGGGTACCAATACCCAATTGTCAACAGACGAAGTTTTACGTGGTGTAGATTCACTCAGTTTTAGATATCTGGAATCTACCAATACGGCTTTACGTGCTGCCGATGCCGTGGTGTCTTGGGCTGATGTCCTGGCTGTTGAGGTGCGGTTGCAAATGACCGCCCCGGCAAATGTGCAACTGGCTGCGGATAGTCTGACCTTTACCTATATGATTAACTTACGTAACCGTTAACGAGGTATCAAATGACCAACTCAATCGCGAAACATCGTGGTGTCGCACTGATCGTGGCTTTGTTGCTGTTGCTTGCAATTAGTGCTTTAGCGATCACCTCCATGCGTAACGCAGGTGTGCAGGAGAAAATGACGGCAAACTTGTATGACAAGGAACTATCACTGCAAGCGGTCGAAGCCACCATTATTGCAGCTGAGCGCTTGGTTGAAGCCAATGTGCTAGCAACACCAAATTTGCTGCAGGAGCGAGTTGTCACCGCAATCACACCAGACTACTGGGTCGACCCAAATACGGTTTGGCAAGCACGCGCAGCTGATGCTGCAGAGATGCCGGCGACGCAGTTTATTATCGAACACTTAGGCTTATATCAAAGTTCTGCCGGGTGCCGTGCCGTATCAGCCAACCCGGCAATTGATTGCGAAATGGAAGCCTTCAGAATAACTGCACGCACTGCACCGGTAGTAGGTCGTGCTGTGGTCATGCTGCAAACTACAATTGGAGTACCATTGTAATGACGACTATCTTAAGCAAGAAATCTTTATGCGTCATGGTTTGTACCTTACTGGGTTTTTCCATGGGCGAGGCGGCAGCAAATACCATTGGCGTGTCAGATTCGCCACTGCAAACTGCTTTAGGTGTGCCACCGAATGTTCTGTTTGTCATTGACGACTCAGGCTCTATGCGTTGGGGGTTTACACCTGATGCGTTAGCAAGCCGATTAACAACGAACCCTGGTAATTCTCGTGATTTTACTCGAGATTGTGACGGCTCAGGTAATTATGCTGGCGTGAGTAACACCTGTTATTACAATACAACAAATTTACGCTATCTGGTGTCGCCACGTATTAATAAAGCCTATTTTGACCCGACAAAAAACTATAGTCCGCCGGTAAATGCGGATGGCACTCAGATGGCGAATGCCAGTTTTACGGCAGCAAAGGTTGATGGTTATAGTGCGCTGAGCACCACTATTAATCTAAGCACAGATTACCGCGCCATTATGGATGATTTTTATTATCGTGGTAAGTTTTCGGGAAATTGGCGTTACGGCTTTACTGTCAGTGTTAATGCTGCTGCAGGACATGCGTTTTATTATCGCTATATCGATAACTGTCAGTACAACGAATACGATGATCGCTGTTATGAATATAAAAAAGTAGAAGATGCTGACAAACAGAAATTTGCTAACTGGTTTGCGTTTTACCGCACCCGGATACAAACAGCAAAATGGGGAGTAGGGCGTGCGTTTTCAAATGTGAGTAATGACGTCAGAGTAGGTTTTGGTTCAATAAACCATGCTAATGTGGTTAAACAAGATGTAAAACCCTTTACCAACAGCCGTTTGGGTTTTTACACTTCGCTATATAGTCAGGTGGCCAGTGGGGGCACTCCGCTTAGAAATGCATTAAGAGATGTTGGTGAATATTATTCAACGGATAAGCCCTGGCGTGATAACCCGGATAATTTGTTAAGCCCCATCCGCAGTTGCCGGCAAAGTTTTACTATGTTGTTGACTGATGGTTATTACAATGATACCTACAGCGGCGTTGGCAATGTGGATAACATTAATGGCCCGACGATTACCGGCCCGGGGGCTCAATCTTACCAATATATTCCATCAGCGACTTACAAAGATACGACTGGTAATACGCTGGCAGATATTGCCATGCATTATTGGAACCGTGATTTGTTGCCGCAGGTAGAAAACAGGGTGCCGGTTCGAAATGCCAGTATTAATCCTGCGTTCTGGCAGAATATGACCACCTTTGGTGTGTCGTTAGGCTTAGTGGGTAATGTCGACCCTGTTGCAGCAATTGACTCGATTAGAACAGGCGCTGCGAACAACTGGAGTGATCCGCAAAGCAGTGATGCGGCAAAACTTGATGACTTACTGCACGCCGCAGTTAATAGCCGCGGTAATTTTTTTAATGCAAATGAAGCATCTGAGTTTGCTAGTAAGCTGGAGCAGGCGCTGCTTCAAATCACCAAAGGTACCGGCTCAGCGTCAAACCTTGGTGGTGTTAGCACCAGCTCACAAACGGGTGCTAAAGTATTTCAGGGGCGTTATCAAAGTGAAGATTGGTCGGGTGACTTGTGGACCTATGATGCCGACAACGGTATGCAGGTAGCCTGGAAAGCGTCCGAAGGGATTCCGGCTCACGGAAGTCGTAACATCAAATATTTTAAAGGCAACTCATTATCGAATTTTACCAACGCTAATGTGACTAGCACTGAATTAGATTTAACCGCTGCAGAAGCAACAAATAAAACCAAGCTTGTTGATTATCTACGTGGTGATCAGACTTTTGAAATTGGCCAGGCCGATGGAATTTTTCGCAAGCGTAGCTCAGTTTTAGGCGATATTGCTCACTCAGCACCGTTGTATGTCGGCGCTGCGGAGCGGAAAAACTATCACCGCAATGGCTGGCCGGAATCTGCCGCCTATTTAAATTATATCGAAGCGAATAAAACCAGAAAAGGCGCAGTTTACGTGGGCGCTAACGACGGCATGCTACATGTGTTCAGTGATCACGCCAGTCTGGGCGGAGGGGCCGGTAAGGAAATATTTGCATACATACCAAAAGCTGTTTTGCCTCGCCTGAAGAATTTATCTAAGACCGATTACCAACACCAGTATTATGTTGATGGTGTGTTGGCTAGCGGTGATGCCTATATAGGTAATAGCTGGAAAACAATTGTACTCGGAACACTTGGCCGTGGAACTACTGCATCTAGTAACAGTATTTTTGCCTTAGATGCAACGAACCCTGCTGCAATTACGCCCTTATGGGAAGTACCTTATGCTGAACTGGGTCAAAACACGGGTAAGGTGTTAATTGCCAGAACCAGTAGCGGCACATGGATAGGTGTTATTGGTTACGGTTATAATAATTCAACTAATAAAGGTGGCATTTTAGTGTTCGATTTGGCAACAGGTGCCGAAATCAAAAAGATTGCACTGCCTAATTCGACAGCCGCACCTAATGGTTTTGCTCAGTTGGAAAGCTGGGATGCTGATATGGATGGAAGCGTCGATTATATTTACGCCGGTGATTACCAGGGAAATATCTGGAAGTTTGATATCAGTAAAAGCAATGCTAATCAGTGGGGTTTGGCAAACAGTAATAGTCCGATTTTTACCGCCAGAATTGGTGCTGATGTGCAGCCGATTACTTCAGGTATTTCCATAAGCCGTGAGCCTAACACGGGTAAAACCTGGATTATGTTTGGTACTGGTAGCTACCTATCTGTTGCTGACAAAGCGAACACCAAGATCCAGTCAATTTATGGCATCGTAGATGAGACTGATGAATCCAGGCAATCAGTTACGTTGAACCGCAGCAACTTAAAAGCCAGAACGTATCAAGAGTCCGGTGATTACCGCGCTTTGCAAGAAAGTACCGCATTAACAGATACAGAAAAAGGATGGTATATAGACTTGGGAGTGGGCGCTGAACGTGTAGTGTTGCCACCTGTGATGATTGATAATGTGCTGGTTATCAATACACTAAAGCCGGATGATGATCCTTGTAAAGCAGGTGGTATAAGCTGGCGTATGGCAATAGATCCATTCCGGGGCGGACGCCTGAAACGCAATTTCTTTAATACTGAGAATTTTTCTGAAGGTATACCAACCAGCGGTGTCAAAACAGAATCGCCAACAGTGGGTTACACCATTATCAGAACCAAAGACAGTGATGGTAATCCAATCTACACTGAGGTCTCTGGGCAAGGGGATGCGTCTACACCACCGAGTCGTCCGATAAATGTAGTGGCCTTAGGCCGGCGCCTTACATGGCGGGAGCTGACAAATGAATAACAAGAAACAGACGGGTTTTTCTCTTATAGAAGTTTTAATTGTTGTAGTGATAGTCGGTATTCTGGCTTCCGTCGCTTTTCCGTCATACAGAGATTATATATTGCGGTCGAACCGAACCGCTGCCGAAGCTTGTCTGATGGAGCTGTCGCAGTTTATGGAGCGTACCTACACGCAAAATATGAGCTATAACCCAGACGGCTTTGCTTTGCCTAATTTGCAATGCCGGGATGATTTGGCTGCCCGCTACGCATTTTCAGCGGCAGCGGTTGCAGAGCGTAGCTATAGGCTCAGCGCGGTACCTACATCACTCCAGGCTGACGGTTGTGGCACCTTATTATTAACTCATACCGGGCAAAAAGGAGCTAATGGCGGTTTTGCTGCCGCGGATGTGGATAAATGTTGGTAAATAAATAACAATAAATTTGATCTTTTTAAATGTTGTTGTAACTTTATGGTTATATAAAGTTAACTAAAGCATACGGATATGCGGTTACAACATGGATTTAGCCTAGTCGAAGTACTGGTTACATTATTAATTCTAAAAATAGGATTATTAGGTGTGCTGGCGGCGCAGACATTGAGTCTGCGCCAGTTACATGATGCAGTGCAGCGCACTCAGGCTGTTGCTGTTACCAATAGTATTTTTAGTGAGTTACAGGCCAACCGGCAGCTTGCCGCGTCAATAGGTGCACAACTTAATCTTCACGCTGAACTTCCCGCCGATCCTGTTTGCAATGCGCCGCTAAGCTGCAACGCAGCGCAAATGGCTACCGCGCAACTCTACAATATGCTGGCTTACCTGCAACCTTCAGCGGGCAGTCGTCTTCATGATCCCGCGTTGTGTTTGCAGCAACACGCTTCAGGGCTAAGCGTTAGCATCAGCTGGCAACAACGTGCGGCATTGCCTGAGCGTGCTCAGCCCTGTCAGGCGTCAGCCGGTCGTAGTGCTTTTGCTGTACAGGGCGGAGGGTGGTAGCCATGCTAAGTGTTAAGGGAATGACACTGACTGAGTTGTTAATCGCGATGCTGCTGGGCACGGTATTAATAGGCTTAGCCGCAACGGCATTTAGCAGCGTTAGCCGCTCGGCACGTCAGGCACAGCAATTAGCTGAGTTGCAACAAAATGCACAGTTTGTCATCAGCTTGTTTAACAATGAACTGACGAATATTGGTTTCTGGGGCGGTCGTTCCGACCCTGTGCTAGCTGCCAATTTTTCTTTACCGGCAACGCCGGCCGGGGACTGTGTTGAAGCTGTGCTGGATAGTGGTAGTTTTCCGCAACCAGCGCAACATTTTGTCTCGTTGTATGCTCGAACCGCCAGGGGTGGTCGGCAGCTTAGCTGTCTGCCTGACCCGATTGCACAGACTGAATTACTGCAACTGAAGCGTTTGCTTGGCCAACGCGCAGATATTACTGAGATGCGACAAAACCGGTTTTACCTCGAGACCGACTGGCAACACAGCCGCTTTGTTGATAGCAGCAGTCCGGGGCTCGATGCAAGGTTCTCATATTTTCCCTATCAGCATCTGGTGTTTTATTTACAACAGCAACGGGTGGATGGCGAGTCGGTGCCGGTATTAATGCGTAAACGCTTGGTCAGGAATCAGGCTGGCGCGGCTGTTATCAGTACCGATTCTGTGCTCGACGGTGTAGAGCGTATGCATTTTGAGTTTGGTATCGATAGCAATTTTGATGGGCAGCTGAACTATCAGCTAAGTACAGATCAAATGTCCGCAGAGCTATGGCAGCAGCAAACCGGCCGT
>JBFKFH010000011.1:0-27959 GCA_041618685.1 Rheinheimera sp. | reverse complement strand
TTTGGGTGGTAGCTGACAATATCCGTAAAGGCGCGGCGACAAACAGTATTCAGATTGCAGAACACCTGGTACGTGATTACCTTTGATGCCTATTGGGCCTCATACCGGGGCCCTGTTATTTCCTGCCCGTGTACCTCTGTTTTACCACAACGTTTTTTAAGTGCTGGCCAGATCAGCAGCAGTGCTTTATATTTTGCTACATTAGCTCAACATCCAGAGTTGGAACATTGTTTGCAAAGGATCTAAAGCAGACAGGCGATGCCGCCGATATCCTTACGTAAACTCGCCTGAATCGGGATAGGAACCTTTAATGCCTTTGTTATATTTTTTACTTTTTGCTGTGCTTGTCAATTTTCCGTCATCTGTGTTGGCGCAGGAAAAAGGCATGCAAATTCGGGGGCCACGCACAACCGACACGCCGCCGCAGGTTTCTGTGGGCCCGTTAAGTCCGTCTGATACCTTATGGCGAGTTGCAGAGCGGATAAAACCGGAAGGCAATATCAGCCTGTATCAGGTGATGTATGCTTTGTACCTGAAAAATCCAGACGCTTTTCTGGAAGGCAATCTGAACCACTTGCGACCAGGTGCGGTGTTATTGCTGCCGACGCAACGAGAAATACAGCAGGTAGATTTAAATATCGCCAGAGAAAAATCTGAGCGGGATGACAGAGAATGGGCGGCAAGACAAAAAAGTAACACTGCAAAAAAATCAGTAGCAGATAGCACCGGCGGCCAAGCTCAGACGGCACCGCAATGGCAGGCAGATCTGGCGCGTCTTGATCAAAAGCAACGGCAAGAGTTAGACCGCTTGCGCGGCCAGTTTGCTGACTCAATGCAACAGTTGGAAGTAATAGTCGAAGAGAACCTGCAATTAAAAAACAGTCTGGCAAAGGTGGAACATGAACTGGCGCTAATACAGGCGCAGTTAGGTGAGGACAGTGAAATTCAGCAGCAGCTGACTTTGTTATTGCAACAGCAGACTGAATTGTTACAGGCAAAAGCTGCGGAAGAAGCGGACGCTGCTGAGCAGACAGATTGGCAGAAATGGTTTAAAAATCCGCTGGCCTGGGTGTTGGCGGCCTGTATACCGGCACTAATGGTGTTATTCGGCATATTGCTTTGGGTGAAAAAGCGCAGCCGGCGTAGCGAAGATGTGATCAATGCCGCGGTGACAGAACCCGTTAAAGACCCAACCTATCATTCGCCATTACCTCCGCTAGATGAGAGTAATGATCTGGATGAAAGTCTGTTCGAAATTGATGATGCCTTGTTAGAGGATGCGTTTAACGACAGCGCGGTAACGGAAGAGCCGGCGATTGAAGATGATATGCTGGACTTTGATGACAGCTTGTCGTTTGAAGACGACAGCCTGTTACCGGCTGAATCTAAAGCTGAAACCGATGCCGATACAGAACTGGATGAATTTGATCCGGATAATATTCTATCTGATACTGATCTGTCGGCGTTACTGGCGGCAGAAGATGACGATGATGCCATCATTGAATTGGCAGATGACGACCTGGATCTGGATGATGGGCAGTCCGCTGATGACCAGTTGTCAGACGAACTGCAAGAGTTAGCAGAGCCTGCATTAACAGCCTCCGTATTAGAGGAGCCATCTGACGCCGCAGTCGAAGAGCAGTTGCACCAGAACGATTTCGATATTGATGACATAATTGAAGAGATTGATCTGGATGATCTTGATGTTGAAGAGCCTGCGATACCTGCGGCACCACTGCAGGAACAGGTACAAGCGCCTGAGTTGACGCCTGAGCCAACCGCTGATGATGCTGACGATGCGTTTGCCGATATTGCCACCGAGACGCTAAGTGATAGCTTTGATAGCTCTGAGCTCGAAGCGTTCGCCGAAGGACTGGTTGCGGAAAGTACAGCCAGCGGCACTGCGTCTGCCGCTGATGATTTGGATAACAACAAAGAAGCCATGCTCAGCGCAGAGTTGGCCGAATTATTAGATCAGGTCGACGATCTGGGTAGCGCGCGCGAAACTGAACTGGCGCCGGAAGAAGATGAGGATACAGCATTAGATTCAGACGCTGATGTACTGTCGGATGAACATGATGATGTGCTTCTTATCGATACCAATGAAGACGATACTGCCGACAATTCTCTGTCGTCACTTGATTTGACTGCATCAGATGATGAATCTGTAGTCCGGCCGACGGATGCTGCACTGTCAGTGGAAAATCCCAGCAAAATACTGGAACAATACCCAGAGCTTGAGCTGACTGAAGAAGAACTGTTGACAGAAGGCGACACTGATTTCTCCGATATGCCTGAACTTGATGCGGATTTATTGCTGCAAGATCTGGATGATGCGGACGACAGCGATAGCGAAAGTCAAAATGATGACGTTCAGGAACTTGACCCGCTGCCGGATGCGCAGTTCGATTCGTTGATGTCAGAGTTAGAAGCCATGACTGAAAATCTGGATGCGACGGAGTCAGTTGATGAGCAGGTAGAGCCGTTAGCGGGTGCGCAAACATCTGATGACGGGTTTGATTTTGCGGATGACGATTTTGTTGAAATTGATAGCTTGCTGGCGAATGCCCAGCAGCAGGAACAGGATACCGAACGTTTTACTAAGCTGAATGTTGATGTTGGTTTAGACGACTACGCCGACATTATCGGTGAGCACGAACGGCGTGACGTAGATAATGAAGACAACGGCTATTCAGCAAAGCTGGACCTGGTGCGTGCCTACATTGAAATGGACGATACAGAAAGCGCTGAGCTAATGCTAGATGAGATACTGGCATCCGACGCGCCAGAACATGTTAAGAAGGAAGCGCAAGGCTTGAAACAGTAACCGTATCGCAGGCGCTGCATTAAGTAGTAGCTTGCGCTATAATTGCCGCCGCAAAATAAGAGAGGACGGCATGCGCATCGCATTGGGTATCGAATATGACGGTTCCGCGTTTTACGGCTGGCAACGGCAACGGGAAGTTAATAGCGTTCAGCAGGAGTTAGAAACTGCGTTGTCCAGAGTTGCCAATACGCCGGTAGAGCTATTTTGTGCCGGACGCACTGATGCTGGCGTGCACGCGACGGGGCAGGTTGTGCATTTTGATTGCAGTGCCAGCCGGGACAACAAAGCCTGGGTGATGGGAACCAATGCTCAACTGCCGGATGCCATAGCGGTACGCTGGGCTACAACGGTTTCTGACGACTTTCATGCCCGTTTCAGTGCCACTGCGCGACGGTATCGTTACATCATCTATAATCATAAATACCGGCCGGCGATTTTGCGAGCAGGGCTGAGTCACTACCATCAAACACTTAATATTGAATTAATGCAGCAAGCGGCTCAATTTTTGCTCGGCGAACACGACTTTAGTTCATTTCGTGCAATACAGTGTCAATCACATAGCCCGTTTCGCAATGTGCACCATCTTTTTATTGAACGCCGCGGTGATTATATCGTACTGGATATTAAGGCTAATGCGTTTTTACACCACATGGTGCGTAACATCACGGGCTGTTTATTGGAAGTGGGCATGCAAAAACGCCCACCGCAGTGGATTGCAGAGTTGCTGGCGGCAAAGAACCGAAATTTGGCAGCTGCGACCGCTAAACCCGGCGGCTTGTATTTGGTTGATGTTGATTATCCGGCACATTTTAAGTTGCCTAAAGCCGAATCTGGCCCGTTATTTTTAGTCGAGTAGTGCTGACTACTAAGACCAGTTTTCTGTATTCGGCGCAATAGGTTTTGTGCTTTAATAGCGCCGGTTTACTGAATTTCGGCGTTGTTTAACGTTTTTACGGCATGGCCAGGTGCAGTGTCGTTACCAATAGGACATATTTATGAGTTGGTTAGAAAAAATCCTGCCCAGAACATCTTCTTCTTCCGCGCGTCGAAATATCCCGGAAGGCGTCTGGACCAAATGTACGTCATGTGATGCTGTATTGTATAAAGCTGATCTGGATCGCAATCTGGGAGTATGCCCAAAGTGTGATCATCACATGCGCGTTTCTGCCCGGGCCCGCTTAACCGGGTTTTTAGATACCAATGGTATTAAAGAGCTGGCCGCAGAGCTTGAACCGCAGGATTTACTCAAATTTAAAGACAGCAAGCGCTATAAAGACCGGCTTGTTGCCGCGCAAAAAGATACCAATGAGAAAGACGCCATGGTGGTGATGCACGGTACGCTAAAAGGCATGCCAATCGTTGCGGCGGCGTTTGAGTTTGAATTCATGGGAGGGTCGATGGCGTCCGTAGTGGGGGCCAAATTCGTCGCCGGTGTAGAGCATGCACTAAAACATAAAGTCCCTTTCGTCTGTTTTTCTGCCAGTGGTGGCGCACGTATGCAAGAGGCGTTATTTTCTCTGATGCAAATGGCGAAAACCAGTGCGGCGCTGGCTAAAATGAGTGAGCAAGGCCTGCCGTATATTTCAGTTTTAACTGACCCAACCATGGGGGGCGTATCAGCCAGTCTGGCAATGCTGGGAGATATCAATATCGGCGAACCCAAAGCGCTGATTGGTTTTGCCGGGCCACGTGTCATTGAACAGACTGTGCGGGAAAAGCTGCCAGAAGGTTTCCAACGTAGTGAATTCCTGCTGGAACACGGCGCTATCGATATGATTGTTGACCGGCGCAAAATGCGCGATACAATTGCGCGATTAGTTGCTAAGTTTATGCAGCTGCCTGCTCCGGTGTCGGAGCACGACGCCGCTTAAGGGATCCATGTCGACTGCAATACCTGCCAGCCAATCGCGCCACACTCTGGCCGATTGGCTTTGTTATATTGAACAGAGCCATCCGGTTCATCAGATAGAACTTGGTTTAGAGCGTGTGCAGACCGTAGCGCAACGCGCAGATTTGCAACAGCTACCGGGTAAAGTCATCCTCATCGGTGGTACCAATGGCAAAGGCACTACCGCGTGCCTGTTGGAGCAATTACTGCTGAGTCAGGGGTTCAGTGTCGGGGTGTATAGCTCTCCGCATCTGTTGCATTTTAATGAACGCTTGCGGCTGAACGGCGCAGATTTGCCGGATGATGATTGGCTCAGCGCTTTCGCGTTTGTTGAACAGCTCCGCGGCGATATCGCCCTGACATACTTTGAATTCACCACCCTGGTTGCATTTCGTATATTGCAGCAGAAACAAGTAGATTTTTGCCTGATAGAGGTAGGTTTAGGCGGGCGCCTGGATGCAACTAATATTGTATCGCCGGATGTCAGTGTAATTACGACGATAGATTTAGATCATCAGGATTGGCTGGGCAACGACAGGGAAAGTATCGGTTTTGAAAAAGCCGGCATTTTTCGACAGGGTAAAGTTACCGTAATTGGTGACCTGCAACCGCCATTATCGATGTTAAAGCAGGCAACATTGCTGTCATGTAACAAGATTCAGGCTCAGGTAGACTATCATTACACTGAGCATGCAGAAAGTTGGCAGTGGCAGGGGTTGCGCAATCACTTTACAGCGTTACCGTTCCCCGCGATGCCAGTACAGAATGCGGCTTGTGCTTTGGCTGTGCTGGAACAGTTAAATGTATTGCCATCAACGGCAATGCTGACTGAAGTTTTGTCTGCGCTGCGGTTGCCTGGTCGGATGCAATGGTTAACACAGAAGCCGGCTATTATTCTGGATGTGGCGCATAATCCGCAGTCAGCTGCGTATCTGGCAAGCCAACTGACGAAGCTTAAACCGCGGTATCGACGAATGTTGGCTTTGACTGGGATGTTAAAAGATAAGGATATTCAACAAACTCTGTTACCCTTGACGCTATTGTTTGATCAATGGCATCTTGTAACGCTAGGCGGTGTCCGTGGGGCATCGTCGCAACAATTGGCGGATAAGCTGTCGGGTGCGGCAGGCGCAGTACAATTACATGAGGATGTGCAAATAGCCTATCGTGACATTAGCAACAGGCTGCAACCGGATGAGTTGTTGGTCGTATTTGGTTCTTTTTTCACTGTGTCAGCCGTATTGGCTGGCCATCAGGAGGCAAAGTGACACCGGCATTTAAACATCGTTTACTGGGCACTGCGATACTGGTTATGGCGGGTATTATCTTCCTGCCTGACTTGTTGGATGGCGAAAAGCAGGTGGTAAAAGATGATTTTAAAGTGATCCCAAACCGGCCAGAATTTAAAGGTGTGCAACAGCAACAAGTGCTGGAGCAGCAACCTTTTGAGCAGGCTGCTGCCGAACTGGCCGACCAGCCAGTCGATGAGCAACCTTTAGATGAGCTGCCATCAGACGATAATCGCGAAACACTGCCATCGCAGCAATATGCTGAAGTTACAGTGCAGCCAGCCAACAAAGCGCCGGCTGCGGCAGTAAATCCCGCCCTGGCGCAAGCTGGCTGGGTAGTACGGGTTGGCAGCTTCAGCAAAGAGCAGAATGCTAACGCTTTAGTAGCAAAGTTACGTCAGGCCGGTTTTGTCACGGTAACACGCAATATTGTCAGTTCTGACGGCATTAAACTTACCAGCGTGCTGGTGGGGCCGGAATTACGAAAGGAAAAACTGGAACAGCAGCTGCCAAAATTGCAGCAGCTTACTGGTATTGAACGACTATCTGTTAAGAGCTATCAACCGACAGAAAATAATTAGCCAAGCAGGCGCTCAGTTTGATAGAATGCGCGCCGTCATCAAGCAACCTTTGGTAGCAAATGGTCTGGGTTGATTTTGCCATTCTGGCAATCGTAGCGTTATCGGCAATTATTAGTCTGGTGCGCGGCTTTGTAAAAGAAGCTATTTCACTGGCGGTGTGGATACTGGCATTTTTTATCGCTAGTCAATACTATCCGCATCTCGCAGGGTTGTTTACGTCGATGCAGGATGAAACCCTGCGCAATGCGTCGGCTATTGCCATCTTGTTTATCAGCAGCCTTATTCTGGGCGCTCTCATTAATTTCGTTGTCGGCAAGCTGGTTCAATCTACAGGTTTGTCCGGTACAGACCGACTGCTAGGTCTGGTATTCGGCGCTTTGCGCGGTGTGCTGGTCGTCAGCGCGATCTTATTCTTCATGGATGCTTTTACGCCATCTGCAACGGCAGATTGGTGGCAGAGCTCCGTGTTGATCCCCGAATTTGGTTTTATTATCGAATGGTTCTTTGAATATCTTCAGAGCCATTCCAGTTTTATGCAAAAGCCTTAACGCTGGCGAGGAAAAAATCCATGTGTGGAATTGTTGGAATTGTTGGAAAATATCCGGTTAATCAGGCGCTGTATGATGGTCTGACCGTGCTACAGCATCGGGGACAGGATGCCGCCGGTATTGTTACCGTTGACAACAACACGCTGCGGTTACGCAAGGCCAATGGTTTGGTCAAGGATGTGTTTGAGACGCGCCATATGCAACGCCTTTCTGGCAATATAGGTATTGGCCACGTGCGCTATCCAACGGCCGGTTCATCCAGTACCGCTGAAGCGCAGCCTTTTTATGTTAACAGTCCGTTTGGTATTGCATTAGCGCACAATGGTAATCTGACAAACTCTCACATTCTGAAAGAAGAAATTTTTCGTGTGGCCCGCCGGCATGTAAATACGACATCAGACTCTGAAATATTGTTAAACGTGCTGGCTCACGAGCTGCACAACAGCGGTGTGATGGAGTTGCAGGCTGAACATATATTTCGTGCAGTGGCAAATGTGCATCGCAAAGTTAAAGGCGGTTACGCGGTAGTAGCATTGATTATTGGCCACGGCCTGCTAGCGTTTCGTGACCCTAATGGTATTCGTCCGTTGGTAATGGGCAAACGTGAAACTGAGCTGGGCACTGAGTATATGGTCGCCTCTGAGAGCGTTGCGCTGGACGCTGATGGTTTTACTGTGTTGCGTGATGTATCGCCAGGTGAAGCTGTTTATATCACTGAGCAGGGCGAGCTGCACAGTTTTCAGTGTGCTGAGAATCCAAGCTATACGCCATGTATTTTCGAATATGTATATTTTGCCCGGCCGGATTCAACAATCGATAATATTTCGGTGTATGCCTCACGGGTTGCAATGGGCACCGTGTTGGGCCAAAAGATTAAGCGTGAATGGGCGCATTTAGATATTGATGTGGTTATTCCAATCCCTGAAACCAGCAATGATGCAGCACTGCAAATTGCGACCGTGCTGGGTTTACCCTATCGGCAAGGCTATGTGAAAAACCGCTACATTGGCCGTACGTTTATTATGCCGGGGCAAGAAGCGCGCAAAAAATCAGTGAAGCGTAAGCTCAATGCGATTAAGCAGGAGTTTAAAGATAAAAATGTACTGTTGGTCGACCACTCTATAGTACGTGGTACCACGTCACAGCAGATTATTGACATGGCGCGGGAAGCCGGAGCGAAGAAAGTGTATTTTGCGTCTGCAGCACCGGAAATTCGTTTTCCAAACGTGTATGGCATTGATATGCCATCTGCCAATGAATTGATTGCGCACGGTCATGATGTAGAACGTATTTGTAATATCATTGGCGCTGACGGCCTGATTTTTCAGTCATTGCCTGACCTGATTGCGGCAGTATGTTCAGAAAATCCGCAAATTAAACGCTTTGAAACATCGGTATTCGACGGCAACTACGTTACCAACGACATCGATCAGGAATATCTGAACCGGTTAGATCAAATGCGTAGCGATAGTGCAAAAAATAAATCTGGTGCAGCGATGGCAACAAATCTGGAAACCTATAACGAAGGTTAACCAACCTGCTGCAAAAATAAAACAGGGCGCATAATGCGCCCTGTTTTATTGTCATTGTAATTTAATGTGTAAAGGTTGGGCCAAAGCCTGAACTCCACAAAATCGCCGTAGCAGTTAGGATGCAAACCAGCAATACCAGGCCACAGGTAACTACTGAGCTGGCATAAATAAAGCCACGTTCCTCTGGAATATGCATCAGTATAGGTACTCCGACATATAGCAGATAAACGGAGTACGTCAGACCTATCAACCCTACGGTCATTACCACCCAGAGCTCCGGGTATAATCCGGCAAACCCCACCATGAATAACGGCGTGGAGGTATAGGCAGCAAGCTCCAATGTTTGCGTATAAGTAGGTTCAGCACCAAAGGTATGTGCCATCCAGTGAGCCAGTAGTGCCAGGCCAAATACACCGCCAATTAAGGCAATATACATCGCAACTGACAGCATTAGAGCAGTGTCACTGGTCAGCATCAACCGTTCGCCTACACCGATACTCCAGCCCAGGTGAACAGCGGAATAGTAAGCGCAGACCGATGGAATAAGCGCCACCAGTAATATATGGATCAGGCTGTAACGAAAACTTTCATGTCGTGTATCTATGGTATGCCATTCTTCTTTAGGATGAGCATACAGTCCCCATAAGTGATTCAATATCATAATTATTATCCTTGTCACTACGTCGATACTGCCAGGTTAATACTATTAACCCATGCACCAGTTATGGCTAAATTAACGCGCTTCGTCAAGCACCTTGTTTGAAATTTGTGCGGCCAGTCGTACCATTCAGCATAGCTTGGTGTGGTTATGGCTATACGTTATAATGCGAGCCCACATTTAATGCCGAAGTAATTGCATGCTAAGTGCTGAAACGACACAATTATTACAGCCAATAAAGCAGTTTTTGCAGTGTGAAACGCCTGCAAGCTGGCTGGAACTGGCAATACAGCCAGAAAATTTAGCTGTACTGCTTCAAGACCACCTTATTTGTGAGCTTAAGGCCGCACAGTCAGCGATGTACCTTATTCGTCGCTATGCCGCTGACGAGCAAAGTGCAGAGGCCTTGCTGCAGTGGCTTAAACCCTTTGAAGATTTTACTTACCGCCAACAAGGTGATTGGAAAGCGCTGGCAGGCCTAAGTCTGAAAAAATCGATGCTACCCAAAGCGAGTACACCATATGCTCAGCAACTGATCGATAAAATGGTACTGCTTATAAAAGAGGAGTTACATCATTTTTATCAGGTACTGGAGGTGATGGCGCAAAACAATATCAGCTACGAAAAAATAACCTCCAGCCGCTATGCCAAAGGATTGTTACGCCATGTGCGGACTTACGAGCCAGAGGCGATGACAGACAAATTAATCTGTGGCGCCTATATCGAAGCCCGTTCTTGTGAACGTTTCGCCAAATTGGCGCCGCACTTGCCAGCGCGTATTGCTGAGTTTTATGTTTCTTTATTGCGATCGGAAGCCAGGCATTATCAAGATTATTTGACGTTGGCGCAGGAGATTGCAGGTTGTGATATCAGTCAACGCATAGCTTTCTTCGCGACGGTAGAGGCGGAGCTTATCCTGTCACCGGATACTGATTTTAAGTTTCACAGCGGTGTGCCGGCCTGACGCTGTTACTGCGGCTGTGAGTGCAATAAGGCGAACGTTGCTATTGCGTTAAGCGCTAGTCTGCCAGCGCATTAAAATACAGTTGCCACTGCGTGGCGCTTACTTTCAGATAACTGCTTTGCGTATACCAGTCACCCAGCACATAACGTTCAGCGTTCTGCCCGGCAACTACGTGTTGGTGTACTGCAGGCCGGTGAGTATGGCCATGGATCAGTTTCACTACGCCGGCGCGGGCCATCACACTAACAACTTCGTCAGGTGTTACGTCCATGATTTGATGGGCAGTCTGGGTTATATAGAGTTGCTTGTGTCTGGCACTTCTGGCCCGAGCTTTACGCGCCAGGCTTTGACGCCAGCTTAAAGGCAAACTGAGCATTAGCGATTGCCACCAGGGCTGGTTCCACCAACGGCGAAACTTTTGGTAAGCAATATCAAGTGTACAGAGGCTATCGCCATGCATAATCAGGGTGGGGCTGCCATATAAATCTACAACTTGCTGGGCAGGTAATAGCTGCATGCCGCAGCGACTGGCGTATACTTTACGGAGAAAAAAGTCGCGGTTTCCGTGAATAAAATAAAGTGCTACACCGCTGTCACTTAACGCTTTCAATGCCGTCGCTACGTCATCCAGCAGCGGTTCAGGGTTATCGTCACCAATCCAGACTTCGAACAAATCACCCAGAATGTACAGGGCTTCTGCTTTGGTTGCTTGCTCGCGTAAGAAACGCAAAAAGGCTGCGGTGATGTCGGGCCGATCTGCAGCCAGGTGCAGATCGGCAATAAACAGCGTATAGGCTTCAGGCATCAGCAGGATGCTTAAGCGTGTAGTTCTGCTTTTTCGATAATAACCGGTTTTACCGGCACATCGCTGTGGCCACCGCTGCGGCCGGTGGCCACTTTCTTAATTTCGTCAATGACGTCCATACCTTCAATAACTTCGCCAAATACACAATAGCCCCAACCAGAGCTGGTTTCTGAGCTGAAGTTCAGGAAGTCGTTATCGGCAACATTAATAAAAAACTGGCAGGTAGCTGAGTGCGGGTCACTGGTACGTGCCATGGCAATAGTACCTTTTTTGTTTGGCAACTTGTTGTTAGCTTCGTTCTTAATCTGGCCTTTGGTTTCTTTTTGTTCCATATCAACAGTAAAGCCGCCGCCCTGGATCATAAAACCGTTTATTACGCGGTGAAAAATCGTGTTATCAAAAAAACCATCTTTAACATAGCTGATAAAGTTTTCAACGGTTGCCGGGGCTTTATCGGCAAACAGGTTAAGTTTAATAACGCCATAGTTGGTGTGTAAGCTAATCATAATCAGGTGTCCTTAGTTAAAGTGGCGCTATTCTAACGCAGCTATGCCAAATCATAAAGCAACGATAGCCGCTTTAAAGCGCTGGTGATACACTAATGTGCTTAGGTTACATCAGGAATAAATAGGCTATTTCAGGCCAGTTTTCGAGGACGTCATGTTACAGATCTTTAATACCTTAAGCAGAAAAAAAGAAGAGTTTATCCCAATAGAACCCGGCAAAGCAGGGCTTTATGTCTGCGGTATTACTATTTATGACTACTGCCATGTTGGCCATGGCCGCACATACGTTGCTTTTGATGTCATCAATCGCTATCTGCGTTTCCTCGGATATGACGTAACTTATGTGCGTAATATTACTGATGTAGACGACAAAATTATTAAGCGTGCTGCAGAAAATAACGAAAGTTGCGATGCATTAACCGAGCGGTTCACCAGCGCGATGCATGCTGACTTTGAAGCTTTAGGTCTGTTACCAGCGGATATAGAACCGCGGGTCACTACCCATATGGCTGAAATAGTTCAGATGATTGAGCAGTTGCTGACCAACGGGTTTGCCTATGTCGCCAAAGATGGTGATGTGCTGTTTGATGTCAGTAAATATGAGGCTTATGGCCAGCTGAGCCAGCAGAATCTGGATATGCTTAAGTCAGGTGCCCGGGTTGAAGTGGCTGATAACAAAGACGATCCGCTGGATTTTGTGCTGTGGAAAAGCGCTAAGCCAGGTGAACCATTTTGGCAATCGCCGTGGGGCAATGGCCGGCCGGGCTGGCATATTGAATGCTCCGCGATGAGCGCCAAGCATTTAGGTCAGCATTTTGATATTCATGGCGGTGGCTCAGATTTGCAGTTTCCGCATCACGAAAATGAAATCGCGCAGTCTACCTGTGCCCATGGTCATAAATACGTCAATACCTGGATCCACACCGGCATGGTGCAGGTTGATAAAGAAAAAATGTCTAAATCGCTGGGTAACTTTTTCACCGTCAAAGATGTGCTGACCCAGTACAACCCGGAAGCCGTGCGTTATTTTCTGTTATCGAGCCACTACCGAAGCCAGTTGAACTATTCAACCGAAAACCTGGAACAGGCACATGCGGCGCTAGGTCGCTTATATACCGCGCTGCGTAATGTCACTCCCAGCCACAGTATAGATCTGAAGAGTCCCTACATCGCCCGTTTTAAAGTGGCAATGGATGATGATTTTAATACGCCGGAAGCATTACCAGTGCTGTTTGAACTGGCCCGCGAGGTTAACCGCTTTAAAGAAACCGAGCCGGCAAAAGCCGCAGAACTTGCTGGTATACTTAAATTGTTAGCGGGCGTGCTGGGTATGCTGCAGGGCGATCCGGAAGTGTTCTTGCAAAGTGGCGCTTCAGATGATGATGTAGCTGAAATAGAGGCGTTAATTGCTAAACGCAATGAAGCACGTGCCGCGAAAGACTGGTCAGCCGCCGACGCCGCCCGTGATGCGCTGACAGCAAAGGGAATTATCGTTGAAGATAAAAATGGCGTAACCAGCTGGCGTAAAGCATAAAATAGAAAACCAGAAATAAAAAAAACCGCCAATTGGCGGTTTTTTCTTAGTGCTTATCGTGATACAGCTCGCAGGCTTCAAGCGTGTTTTCAATTAAGCTGGCGACGGTCATTGGCCCCACGCCGCCGGGTACAGGTGTTATATAACGGGCGTGTTTTACCGCTGCACCGTACTCAATATCGCCCACCAGCTTACCGCTGTCCAACCGGTTGATGCCGACGTCGATGACCAGTGCGCCTGGTTTAACCCATTCGCCGGGGATGAATTCCGGCCGGCCAACGGCGACGACCAGTAAATCTGCACGGCGTACCTGCGCTTCTAAGTTTTTGGTGAATTTGTGGCACACCGTAGTCGTGCAGCCTGCCAGTAACAATTCCAGTGCCATGGGGCGGCCGACAATATTAGAGGCACCAACTACCACAGCGTCCATACCTTTAATATTCACCCCGGTGCTTTGCAGCAGCGTCATTATGCCTTTAGGGGTGCAGGAGCGAAGGGCAGGCATGCGCTGGGCCAATCGACCGATATTGTAAGGGTGAAAACCATCTACGTCTTTATACGGATTAATGCGTTCTAATATAGCCGAGGCGTCTAAACCTGCAGGTAACGGTAGCTGGACCAGTATACCGTCGACTGTATTATCGTCGTTTAGCTTATCAATCAATTCGAGCAATTGCGCTTCGGTGGTATCCGAAGGCAGATCGTAAGATACTGAGCGAAAGCCAACTTCTTCGCAGGCTTTACGCTTACTACCGACATACACTTGCGATGCCGGATCCAGCCCGACAAGTACCACTGCCAGACCCGGTGCGCGTTTGCCGGCGGCAATTCGTGCGCGAACCTGCGCGGCGACTTTATCTTTTGTTGCCTGTGCAACGGCTTTGCCATCAATAATCTGTGCGGTCATCTGCTTACGTCTCTGCCATAATTTTACTGCGACGTATTTTCGCACAGCTACCGGCAGAACTCCATCCTGCAATGGCTACAGCACAATAGGTTCAAATAATAGGCAATCAGTTGATTTGTGCAAAAAAAGGTTTGACGCTATAGCTGCTCGGCTGTAATATTCCGCCCCGTTGCAGCAATGCAATGAAGTCGGTGATTGGCGCAGCTTGGTAGCGCACTTGGTTTGGGTCCAAGGGGTCGCAGGTTCAAATCCTGCATCACCGACCATTAGTTTTACAGCTTGGTAGGGCTTTCGATTTTGCGCCCGTAGCTCAGTTGGATAGAGCAACGGCCTTCTAAGCCGTGGGTCATAGGTTCGAATCCTATCGGGCGCGCCATAACAAGCGCAAGACAGTTTCAGTGGTGGTTGTAGCTCAGTTGGTAGAGCCCCGGATTGTGATTCCGGTTGTCGTGGGTTCGAACCCCATCATCCACCCCATCTCTTTATTTTCATCTTCGGTGATTGGCGCAGCTTGGTAGCGCACTTGGTTTGGGTCCAAGGGGTCGCAGGTTCAAATCCTGCATCACCGACCATTTCTCTGTTGTAAATTGTAAAATCCCGTTCCCATAAACTCATGGCTTAATGTATGCTAACTTTAATTAGCACATCAAGGACATGACCTGTGGTTATTGCCGAAACCCCACGCTTGCGAATTCGCCATCTGACAGCTTCAGACGCGGGTTTTACCTGCCAGTTGTTAAATGATCCTACCTTTATTGATAACATTGCTGATAAAGGCGTGCGCTCAGAGGTTGATGCTATGCATTATCTGGCCGAAGGACCAATTAAAAGTTATAAACAACATGGCTATGGTCTATTTTTGGTAGAAGACAGCGTCAGCTCTACACCACTGGGTTTTTGCGGCTTGTTATACCGTGATCATCTGCAGGAAACCGACATTGGTTTTGCATTTTTGCCGCATTGGTGCGGCAAAGGATATGCTTTTGAAGCTGCCTCTGCCGTAATACATTTTGGCTACCGTACTCTCAAACTGAAGCGAATCGTTGGGCTTACTAATGCCGGAAACCTGCCGTCAATAAAAGTGCTCAATAAGTTAGGGCTCCGATTTGAAAAGATGGTTAAAATGCTGCCATCTAACGACTATGTTCAGTTGTATTCCTGAAATAACGTAAAATGTAGTTTAATTACATTTTTGCTCCAGTTTCGTATTAAACTCAACTGTATAATGGTTATTCATGTAAGATATAGTATATATATATCAATTGCTTGAGTTGGTTGATTGCGATAGCAAGCGTGCTGTTTTCGTAAGTTCGGTGGAGCCGGGTTACAGTTTTTGTTATCATAGCCGCCAGAACAACCATTGGAGGAGTTATGATTAACCCATCCTGGCGTCGGGTCGTGCTTAAAGTTGGCAGTGCCCTAATAGCGCCGGAAAACCAAGGGTGTAGTGAGCAGTTTTTGCGCCCTATAGCCGATTTCATCCGGCAATGCCGGTTACAGGGTCTTGAAGTGATCCTGGTTTCTTCAGGCAGTGTTGCTGCAGGTCGTCATCATTTTAATTTTCAGCATCAACGGGTACCAATTGCTTTGAAAAGGGCAATGGCGGCGGTTGGTCAAAATCAACTAATGAATTTTTGGAGTCGTTGTTTTGACTTCCCTTGCGCTCAGGTGTTACTGACGCATGGTGATCTTAGTGATCGGGTACGTCATGTGAATATTAAAAACACGCTGCGCCGATTGTTAGATCATCAGGTTCTGCCTATCGTGAATGAAAATGACACGATAGCAACTGACGAGCTTAAAGTGGGTGACAACGATAATCTGGCTGCGATGGTGGCGACTGTTGCCAATGCCGATGCTCTGATTATCTGTTCGGATGTTGACGGACTCTATACGGCAGATCCAAACAAAGATCCGCACGCCAAGCTGATCCCCGAAGTTCACCAGATTGACCAGCGAATTTATGCGTTGGCAGGCGGCGCTTCATCAAAGGTCGGCACCGGCGGAATGCGTACCAAGATAGAAGCCGCAGAGAAAGCAGCGGCGCATGGCATCGATACAGTGATTATTGATGGCCATAAACCAGATGGTTTTCAGTGTATTTTAGCGGGTAAAAATCCAGGCACAGTCTTTTATGGTCACGCCGAGCCCCTACCGGCTAAAAAGCATTGGGTACGCCACACGTTAAGAGCTAAAGGCGAAATATGGGTGGACGAAGGTTGTATAGAGGCTTTATGTCAGCACGGCGCTTCACTGTTGTGTAGCGGCATTGTTGATATCAACGGTGAGTTTGATTCAGGCGATGCAGTATTAGTGCGCTGTGCATCAGGCAAGCGGAAAATTGCCAAAGGCGTAAGCCGGTTTAGCGCAAGCGAGTTATTTTCGATTAAAGGCCAGCAAAGTCGTGATATCGCCTCATGTCTTGGATATTGCCCGACTGGCAGCGATGCTGTGATCCATCGTAGTGAAATGATGTTACTGGAGAGAATATGAGTACCGATATGGCGGCGAGCATCGCTGCGAAAGCCTCTTCTGCTGCTAAAGCAGTGGCGAATTTAACTACCGAACAAAAGAATTTCGTGCTGCAGAGTATGGCCAATCATATTCGCAGCGCCAGCACTGCTATTTTGACTGCAAACAAAGATGAAGTAGCAGCTGCCAGTGCCAATGGTACCAGTGCAGCGATGCTTGATCGGTTGACCTTGACTCAAGATCGAATTGAAGTCATGGCGCGGGCGATTGAACAAATCATTGCACTGCCAGATCCGGTAGGCGCTACCCGGCACATCGAACAGCGTCCAAACGGCATTAATATCGAAAAACGTCGCATTGCATTGGGTGTGATTTGTATGATTTATGAAGCCCGGCCGAATGTTACCGCCGACGCAGGTGCGTTGTGTTTTAAATCAGGCAACGCGGTGATTCTTCGCTGCGGTCGCGAGGCAATCCAGACCAGCCTGGCAATTGCGGCAGCGATGCAACAGGCACTGCGAGAGCATGATTTGCCGGATGAAGTTGTCAGCATTGTGCCGGACCCGGATCGCGAGTTGATGTTAGCGTTATTAAAGCAAGATCAATATATTGATTTAGTTATTCCGCGAGGTGGGGAAGGGCTGATCCGTTTTGTGACCGAGCATAGCCGCATTCCTGTGATCCAGCATTATAAAGGGGTGTGCCATCTTTATGCTGATCAAAGTGCCGATCTGTCGATGGCGCTGTCTCTGTTGTTAAACGGTAAAGTACAGCGACCTGGTGTATGTAATGCATTGGAAGGGCTACTGGTCAATAAACATATTGCAGCAGATTTTTTACCGATGGTCGCCAGGGCGTTGGCACAACATGATGTTGTTGTGCATGCCTGTGCCCAAAGTATTGGTTATTTCAATCAGGCTCAATTAATCGGCGAAGATGAATTTGGCCAGGAATATCTGGCACCTGAAATCGCGGTGAGAATTGTCGATGACCTGGATGCTGCAATGGCGCATATAGATCAGTTTGGCAGCCAGCATACCGAAGTTATCTGTACAGCTGACCAGGCTAATGCCGAGCGTTTTATCCGCCAGGTAGACTCAGCAGTTGTTATGCATAACACTTCATCGCGTTTCTCTGATGGTGGTGAGCTTGGTCTGGGCGCAGAGATAGGTATTTCTACCAGTAAGTTACATGCGTATGGTCCAATGGGGCTGGAAGCACTAACCACTGAAAAGTATGTCGTAACAGGCAGCGGACAAACAAGAAGCTAAATCTTAGCAGAGTAAAAATAAGCGCAGTGCTAGTAATTAATTGACTAGGCTGCGTTTTTTCTATCAGGTGTTCGGCTGCCGCTGGCCAGCTTGTTAAGGGCTCGACGCCGGACATTTACCCCGCTATAATGCCGCGTCCTATTTTATAACAGGTCTGGTTCAGTGCTGCGTTTTGATACCAGATCACACTAGTAAGGCGTCAATTACACGCCCGTTTTTGAATTTGAGGTAACAAGATGCAAGTTTCTGTGGAAACCACTCAGGGTTTAGAGCGCCAATTAACGATCACAGTTCCGGCTGACAAAATTGAAACGGAAGTGAAAAACCGTTTACGTGATCTGGCCAAGCGTCAACGTATCGACGGTTTCCGTCCGGGCAAAGCGCCAGTGTCACTAATCCAGAAGCGTTACGGTATGGCTGTTCTGCAGGAAGTTGCCGGTGAACAAATGCAGCGTCATTTCTACGATGCCATTATCGCTAACAAACTGACACCAGCAGGTTCGCCAACTTTCGCTCCGGGCCAGTTAGAGCAAGGTAAAGATTTAGAATTTAAAGCAGTGTTCGAAGTATATCCGGAAGTTGAAGTAAAAAATCTGGACAAAATCGAAGTAAACAAGCCGGTTGTTGAAATCGCAGACGCAGATCTGGCCAAAATGCTGGATACATTACGCAAGCAACATGCGAAATGGGAAGAGAAAAAAGCGAAAGCTGTTACCGGTGACCGTGTTGTTATCGATTTCGTTGGTTCAATCGACGGTGAAGAATTTGAAGGCGGCAAAGCAACAAACTTTACGCTGGAATTAGGTCAGGGGCGTATGATCCCTGGTTTTGAAGATGGCATCGTGGGTAAAAAAGCCGGTGAGCAGGTTACTGTCGATGTAACTTTCCCTGAAGAATACCATGCCGAAAATTTAAAAGGTAAAGCTGCCAGCTTTGTTGTGACGGTAAATAAAGTGGAACAACAAGTTCTGCCTGAGCTTAACGACGAATTTGCAACCTTGTTCGGTTTAGAAACCGCCACTATTGATGCGCTGAAAGTTGAAGTGCGCAAAAATATGGAGCGTGAGCTGAACCAAAACATCAAAGCAAAAGTAAAAGAGCAGGTAATCAAAGGTTTACTGGCAAACAATGAAGTAGAAGTTCCACAAGCGCTAATCAAAGGCGAAGTGGAAGTGCTGCGTAAGCAAGCTCTGCAGCGCTTCGGCAATAACCTGGATCCTAAGCAATTGCCGGAATTGCCAGCATCACTATTTGAAGAGCAGGCAAAAGATCGGGTAAAGGTCGGTTTACTGCTGGGCGAAGTCATTAAAACGAACGAGCTGAAAGTCGATGATAAGAAAGTTCAGGCATTAATCGAAACTGTTGCTTCAGCGTATGAAGACCCGCAGGAAGTCGTACAGTACTACAACAACAATAAAGAATTGTTGCAAAGTATGCGCAACGTCGCTCTGGAAGAGCAGGCCATTGAAGTAATTCTGGCAGGTGCGAAAGTGACTGATCAGAAAGCCGCTTTTGACGAGATAATGAATCCGCAAGCAGCCAACTAACATTGACTTATTTGGGCTAGACGGCTTTAATGGCTCGGACAACAGTTCGGGCCATTTTATTTTCTGCGACAGTAAAACCCAGCCATTTAAAGGGAACTCTATAATATGCCTATGCCGCAACATCTGAATGACTTAGTGAATGCTCTGGTACCAATCGTTATTGAGCAAACAGCTAAGGGTGAACGCTCTTTCGATATTTATTCTCGTTTACTAAAAGATCGCATTATATTCTTAACCGGTCAGGTCGAAGATCATATGGCCAACCTGATCGTGGCACAATTATTGTTCTTAGAATCAGAAAATCCAGAAAAAGACATCTATATTTATATTAATTCGCCCGGTGGCTCGGTAACGGCCGGCCTGTCTATTTATGACACGATGCGCTATATCAAGCCCGACATTTCAACTATTTGTGTCGGTCAGGCGGCCAGTATGGGCGCATTTCTATTGTCTGGTGGTAGTAAGGGTAAAAGATATTGTTTGCCCAATGCCAGGGTGATGATTCACCAGCCTTTAGGGGGCTTTCAGGGCCAGGCGACGGATTTTGAAATCCACGCCAGAGAAATCCTTGGTATTAAAGAAAAATTAAACCGCCTTATGGCAGACCACACCGGTAAGTCTTACGAGCAGGTGTGCAAAGATACCGAGCGTGATAACTTCTTAAGTGCACAGCAAGCCTTGGAATATGGCATAGTCGATGCCATATTTACCAATAGAGAAACGAAGTAATCATTTTTAGCAGCTGGCACCAGCTGGCTGCAACGTAGTGAAAGAGGTAGTTACATGTCTGATCACCGCACTGACGGCGATAAGAGCGGTAAACTGTTGTACTGTTCTTTTTGTGGCAAATCACAGCATGAAGTGCGTAAGTTGATTGCAGGCCCACAGGTATATATTTGTGATGAATGCGTTGATTTATGCAACGATATTATCCGAGAGGAAATCAAAGATATTTCCCCGAAGCGTGATGCCGATAAATTGCCGGTACCGCGGGAAATTCGCACGCATCTTGATGATTATGTTATTGGGCAGGACCACGCGAAAAAGGTTTTGGCAGTAGCTGTTTATAATCATTATAAGCGTCTGCGCAACGCACAGCACAAGCCTGATGTCGAACTGGGTAAAAGTAATATTTTATTAATTGGCCCAACAGGTAGTGGTAAAACATTGCTGGCAGAAACGCTGGCCCGCTTGCTGGACGTACCTTTTACCATGGCGGATGCTACTACGTTGACTGAAGCCGGTTATGTTGGCGAAGATGTAGAAAACATCATTCAGAAGCTGCTGCAAAAGTGTGATTATGACGTTGAGAAAGCACAACGCGGCATTGTTTACATTGATGAAATCGATAAAATTTCGCGCAAGTCTGACAATCCATCAATTACGCGGGACGTGTCAGGCGAAGGTGTACAGCAGGCACTGTTGAAGCTGATTGAGGGCACCGTTGCGTCTGTACCGCCACAGGGTGGGCGTAAGCATCCGCAGCAGGAGTTTTTACAGGTAGATACCTCAAAAATTCTGTTTATCTGTGGCGGAGCTTTCGCTGGCTTGGATAAGGTTATTGAGCAACGCTGCGCCAAAGGCTCTGGTATAGGTTTTGGCGCTTCAGTGCGCAGCAAAGAAAGTAGCCGTAGTATTAGTGAGTCGTTTCGGGATGTAGAACCAGAAGACTTGGTAAAATACGGCTTGATCCCGGAGTTTATTGGTCGTTTACCAGTAGTTGCCACTTTAACAGAGCTTGATTTGGATGCGCTGGTGCAAATTCTCAGTGAGCCTAAAAACGCCTTAGTCAAACAGTTTGCCGCGCTATTTGCGATGGAAGATGTTGAACTGGAGTTTCGTGAAGATGCGCTCAAAGCCATTGCTCAAAAAGCGATGGAGCGTAAAACGGGAGCACGCGGTTTGCGCTCTATAGTGGAAGGCGTATTGCTTGATACCATGTATGAGCTGCCATCAATGCAGGATGTTGCTAAAGTTGTAATTGATGAAACAGTGATCCGCGGTGAAACTGATCCTATTCTGATTTATCAGAGTAGCGAGCCGGTGGCGGCTGAATCCCATTAAGCCTGAATAAAAAAAGGAGCTGAATCAGCTCCTTTTTCGTATATGTAATTGAAGTTTTTCAAATGAACCCCATATACTGAATCATATTTGCGCCTGCAGTAATTAATTTCGAGAGAGAATCAATGACATCAGAACAAGCTGAACGTTTGCATATGCCAGTGTTGGCACTACGCGACGTCGTCGTCTATCCCCATATGGTTATTCCACTGTTTGTTGGACGAGCGAAGTCAATTAAATGTCTGGATGCGGCGATGGATAAAGACAAGCAGATTTTTCTGGTTGCCCAAAAAGATGCCGCCTTAGACGACCCGACAGCTGCCGATTTATATGAAGTGGGTACGGTAGCCACTATTCTGCAGTTACTTAAATTGCCGGATGGCACAGTTAAGGTGTTGGTTGAGGGTAGCCGCCGAGCCCGCCTAACAGAGTTTACCGAAACAGATAAATCCTTTGCTGCGTATGTAGATATTATTGAAACGCCAGAAATGGAAAGCAAAGAGCAGGAAGTGTTCTTGCGGTCGGCCATTAATCAGTTTGAAGGTTACATCAAACTGAATAAAAAAATTCCACCGGAAGTGTTAACTGCGCTCAGTGGCATTGATGAACCGGCGCGTTTAGCAGATACGATGGCTGCGCATATGCCGCTGAAGGTGGAAGATAAGCAGAAAGTCCTCGAAATCATTGATGTTACTGAGCGACTGGAATATCTGATGGCGATGATGGAGAGTGAGATTGATATTCTTCAGGTTGAACGTCGCATCCGTAGCCGCGTCAAAAAACAGATGGAAAAGAGCCAGCGCGAGTATTATCTGAACGAACAGATGAAAGCAATACAGCGTGAACTTGGTGAATTAGAAGATGCTCCTGATGAATTTGAAGCGCTGAGCAAGAAAATTGAACAGGCACAGATGCCGGCCGAAGTAACAGACAAAGCCAAAGCCGAACTGCAGAAGTTAAAAATGATGTCGCCAATGTCGGCTGAAGCCACAGTGGTGCGTAGCTACATTGATTGGCTGGCAAACGTGCCGTGGAAGAAACGTAGCAAGGTGAAAAAGAACCTGGCGGTGGCGGAACAAATTCTCAATGCCGATCACTATGGTCTGGAAAAAGTCAAAGAACGCATTGTAGAGTATTTGGCCGTGCAACAGCGGGTAAATAAACTTAAAGGACCTATTTTATGTCTGGTCGGCCCGCCTGGTGTGGGAAAAACGTCACTGGGACAATCAGTGGCGAAAGCGACAGGACGAAAGTACGTACGTATGGCGCTGGGCGGGGTGCGGGACGAAGCCGAAATTCGTGGGCATCGTCGTACCTATATCGGATCCATGCCAGGTAAAATAATCCAGAAAATGGCCAAAGTTGGTGTTCGTAACCCACTGTTCTTACTAGATGAAATCGATAAAATGGCCTCTGACTTCCGAGGAGACCCTGCAGCGGCATTACTGGAAGTTCTCGATCCAGAGCAAAATACGGCGTTCAGTGATCATTATCTGGAAGTTGACTACGACCTGTCTGATGTTATGTTTTTTGCTACGTCGAACAGTTTGAGCATACCTGCGGCGTTACTCGACAGAATGGAAGTTATTCGTCTGGCAGGGTATACCGAAGATGAGAAGCTGAATATTGCCAAGCAGCATTTAATTCCAAAACAGATTGGTCGCAATGGTCTTAAGGCCAGTGAAATAGTGATTGAGGATAGTGCGATTGTTGGCATTATTCGCTATTACACCCGTGAAGCCGGTGTGCGCAGTCTGGAGCGTGAAATCTCTAAGTTATGTCGTAAAGCGGTTAAACAAATTCTGTTGACCAAAGATTTGGCACAGGTGGTAATCAATCAGCAGAATCTTGAAGATTTCCTCGGTGTGCAGCGTTACGATTACGGCAAGGCAGAAGACAGTAACCGTATTGGTCAAGTCACCGGCTTGGCCTGGACCGAGGTCGGTGGTGATCTGCTGACAATTGAAGCTGCGTCAGTTGTTGGCAAAGGCAAGCTGACTTTTACCGGCTCGCTTGGTGATGTGATGAAAGAGTCCATCCAGGCGGCAATGACAGTAGTGCGTAGCCGCGCAGAAGGCTTGCGCATTAACGAAGACTTTTACGAGAAGCGCGACATACATGTCCACGTGCCTGAAGGGGCGACACCAAAAGATGGCCCAAGTGCGGGTATCGGAATGGTAACTGCCCTGGTGTCGAGTCTGACGGGTAATCCGGTGCGGGCGGATGTAGCGATGACGGGCGAGATTACGCTAAGAGGCGAAGTGTTGCCAATTGGTGGCTTAAAAGAGAAGCTGTTAGCTGCGCACCGCGGTGGAATTAAACGCGTGCTCATCCCGCAGGATAACGTACGCGACCTGAAAGATATTCCCGATAACGTCAAAGGGGATATAGAGATCTGCGCGGTAAAATGGATTGACGAAGTGCTGGAACTGGCATTACAGGAGCCTTTAGCACGTGTTTCTGTGGTAGAAACGACAAAAAAACCAGCAAAAGGCCAAAAAGTGGAAAAAAATCCAGCTTAGGGGCTTTTCATTCCCGTTAGCTGTGCTAAGTTATGGACAGTTTCGACCAAGCCCTTGTTATACAAGGGCTGCAGTCAAAGCCAGAATTGTTAGTTTTGTCGCTTCTTTTGCTTGCAAGCTCCTTAGATGCTTGTTATAACGATGAAGCTCACTTACAGAACTAATAAGTGTAGTTGTTGAAAATAATAACAATTGAAGGGGATGATATTGTGAACAAGTCTCAACTTATCGACAAAATTGCTGCTGGTGCAGACATTTCTAAAGCAGCAGCTGGTCGTGCTTTAGATTCGTTCATTGACGCTGTTACCGAAGCTCTTAAGGAAGGCGACTCTGTAGCATTAGTTGGTTTTGGTACTTACAGCGTACGTGAGCGTGCAGCCCGTACTGGCCGTAACCCACAAACTGGTGCAACTATTCAAATCGCTTCTGCGAAAATTCCTTCTTTCAAGCCAGGTAAAGCGTTAAAAGACGCCTGTAACTAATCTGCTGTTTTGTACTAAACCACAAAGCTCAGTTGGGAGAGCAACTTAACTACTGAAGCGCTAAGTAGCAGAACAGTTAAGTCAGGCAGCTGAATGAAGCCGCCAACGCCTTCCAAGGCTTCTCTAAAAAAAGCGCATCTGTTAAGATGCGTTTTTTTTTACGGCAACACAACGATGGTTTTGTTGCCTCCCGGCCGCTTAAAGTGAATAAAGAGATCGCGCTAAGATGTTAGAAAAAATCAGAGAAGGCTCCCAAGGAGTCATTGCCAAGTCTATTTTAGGCTTAGTGATCCTGACATTTGCCCTGGCAGGTGTGGGCAGTTATTTAAGTACGCCGGCAGAGACAAATGTCGCTACCGTCAATGGCGAAAAAATAAGTCGTGAAGATTTTGAACAGGCATTTCAGAACGAACGTAGCCGGATGCAGCAACAATTCGGTGAAATGTATGCTGCGCTAGCCGCGGACAGTGCCTACATGGCGAATTTTCGCAGCGAAGTATTAGAAAAGCTGATTGACGAGACACTGCAAAAGCAGCTGGCGACAAATCTGGGGTTGCGAGTAAGCGATGACCAGGTGCGTGATGCTATCCGCAGTATGACAGAGTTCCAGATAGACGGTCGTTTCAATAACGATCGTTATATTGCATTGCTACGTCAGGCCGGTTATCAGCCAGAGCAGTTCCGCGAAGTTGTCCGTGAACAGTTAGCCCGCAATCAGCTGTTGTTGGGTCTGGTGGGCAGCGAATTCGCGACAGCAAAAGACATGCAGTCTTTGATGAAGTTGCAACAGCAACAACGTGACATCAGTTATGTCCGTTTCAACGCCAAAGACTTTGCGGATAAGGTCAGCATTACCGATGCAATGTTGCAAGATTATTACATGATGAATCTTTCACAGTTTGAAACTGAGCAGAAAGTAGCTGTCGAGTACATTGAAATATCTGCCGCTGCACTAGCTTCTGGTGAGCAGGCTTCTGCTGCAGAGATTGAAGAGTATTATCAGGCCAATAAGGCTCGCTATACACAAGAAGAGCGCCGCCAAGTTGCACACATTATGTTGGAATCTGAAGATGAAAACAGTGATGTGAAAGCTCAGGCTGATGCCATTGCTGCTGAGCTTAACGCCGGCGCCGACTTTGCGGCTTTGGCGAAAGCGAAATCGGCCGATACATTCTCCGCTGAGAATGGCGGCGTATTGGAGTGGTTGTCTGCTGGTGATATGGATCCAGAGTTCGAACGTGCAGCATTTGCGTTAAAAGACGTGGGCGATATCAGCCAGGTCGTCAAAAGTGCTTATGGTTATCATATTATCAAGCTCGTAGCGTTGGAGCCGGCTCAGGTTAAGGCGTTAGCAGATGTATCGGCAGATATTGCAGAGCGTCTGGAGCAAGACCGTGCGACGGCAGCGTATTATGAATTACAACAGCGTTTGGCTGAAGTAAGTTTCGAAGTACCTGATACGCTGGAAGATGCTGCGGCAGCAACTGGACAGCGTGTGATGACAACGGCCTTATTTGGTCGCTCAGAAGCAACACCGCCTTTGTCAGAGCCTGTGGTAATGAACAAGTTATTTGATGCTGGTTTTATTCAGGAAGGTTTGAACAGCGAATTAATCGAATTGGGTAAAGAGCGGGCGATTGTTGTGCGGGTTAAAGACTATCAGCCAGCAAGAACGCAGTCACTTGACGAAGTTAAATCGAAAGTCGAAGCGGCTGTGCGCGCTGAGCAAAGTGCGCTGTTGGCGCGCCAGCAAGCAGAAGCAATGTTAACCGCTGCGGCACAGAGTGGTTTAGCAGAGCAGGCTGAGAAACTGTCGGTTACGTTAGAGCAGGCGCCGGATACTCCACGATTTGGTGGTACCTTAGATGCTGAGATCCGTGCAAAAGCGTTTTCTATGGCAAGACCGGTTGATAAACCGGCCATTGAATTGGTTACACTAGCTAATGGCGATGCTGCACTGGTTTCAGTATTAGCAGTAAAAGATATCGAAATGGCCGTAGCTCCGGATGCCACTCAGTTGGAGCGGTTAGCCGATCAACAGGCTGAGCAAGCATATCGGGCCGTTATTGCCGCGTTGAAAGCTGAGGCTGAAATTAGCCGTAACCTGCGTATCACGCAAGGTAACGAAACGCAGTAAGCGTTAGACAAATAAAAAAAACCGTGGCTTGCCACGGTTTTTTTTATGCTGTTGCACTGTTGATTAACTTTCGGCTGTAATCATGTTCAGCGTTGGCAAAGACATGGCTGGTTGCGCCGTAATCAAGTTGCTTGCCCTGATGCAATACCATTAAATCATCAGCGATATGCTTCACCAATCGCAGATGATTGGTTATCAGTAAATAGGCCAGGCCAGATTTTTGCTGTAGCTCCAACAGCAGATTAACGATTTGAGCGCGCAGTGACGGGTCCAGAGCCGTTAAAGCTTCGTCGAGCACCAGCAGCTTAGGATCTAAGATTAAAGCCCGTGCTAAGGCTACACGTTGTAATTGGCCACCAGAGAACATATGCGGATAATACTCGCTGTGCTCATCCAACAGGCCCAGTTGCTTTAACGTTTGGCGGATCTTAATGCGGCGTTGTTCGCTATCCAGTTGTGTATTAAATTGCAGAACATCGCTGAGCATCTGGCCAATTTTTTGCTGAGGGTTGAGTGATTTCGCCGCATCCTGAAAAATAAAACGGATCATATGATTGTATTGGCGATAATGACTGGCTTGTACTGAATTGCCTGCCAGCAAGATGTCACCCGCATCGGGTTTTTCGATGCCAACCAGTAATCTGGCCAGGGTACTTTTGCCAGAACCGGTTTCACCAACAATAGCGAGTGTTTTACCTTCCGTCAGACTGAAGTTGATGTTGTCCAAAGCCTGGATTTTTTGATGACGAAATAAACTTGTCTGCTTGCGGTAAGATTTACTCAACCCGCGCACTTCTAACAATATGCTCATAATTCTTTATTTCCCAGTAACGGAAAATGGCAGCTGTAATAGTGATTTTGCAACCGTTCCAGCGCGGGTGTTTTTACACATTCTTTGCGGGCGTTGGGGCAGCGGGGACCTAAACGACAGCCAATAGGCAAATGTTGTAATACCGGAATACTGCCGGGTAGCGCATATAGTGGAGTTTTCGGCTGCAAATTGGGTTGAAACTCCGGCACGCTTTTTATTAAAGCATGGGTGTAAGGGTGATAGGGTTGTTTAATAATGCTGGCGGTTTCACCGGCTTCGACCAATTGACCACAGTACAACACACTCAGACTTTGGGTGTAACGGGCGATACTTTCCAGTTCATGACTGATAAGTAGTACCGACATACCCTTGAGCTGATTAAAGCTGGCCAGCAGGCGGAATAACTGCGCTTGGGTCGTACTTTCCAGTGCTGTAGTCGGCTCATCGGCAATTAATAACTTGGGGTTTTTCGCAATGGCCATTGCAATCATTATCTTTTGACATACGCCTTCAGATAACTGGAAGGGAAAGCTTTGCAATACCGCTTGATGATCGCGAATGCCAACCTTATGCAACAGACCAATTGCTTTGCGTCGACGCAGGTATCCGCGCTTCCA
>JBFKFH010000010.1:0-28209 GCA_041618685.1 Rheinheimera sp. | reverse complement strand
GTAAATGTCAACACGCTGGCGCAGGAAGCGGCCGAGCAGGTTGAGATGAACGATATTGCTTTAGTCGAATTAGAGCTAACCGAAACGCTGCCGCTGGATACCTTTAAAAACCAGCCGGGCACCGGTAACTTTATACTGATTGACCGTTTAACCAATGCCACGGTCGCAGCCGGCTTAATTCAGAATGTGCTGGCTGAAGAAAAAACCGGCACTACCGATATCAGCGCCTTTGAAGTTGAACTGAATGCGCTCATTCGGAAACATTTCCCGCACTGGGGCGCGCGTGACGTGCGTGAGCTGTTCAAAACCGGGTTATTTAAGGCAGATAAGTGATGGCGTATCAGCAGTATGGTGTGATTGCGTTGCTGCTGGCACTGGTGGCAGCGCTTATTTTCAGCAAGCGCTCGCCGGCCCTGTGGTTTGGTGGCGCCCTGTTACTGAGTTATCTGCTGGGTTGGTTATCGCTGGATAAAGCCCTGCAGAATTTTGCTAATCCATCGCTCATTACGCTATTACTGCTGCTATTGGTTTCGATTGGCATTGAAAAGTCGCAATTAGTCAGCTGGCTCAGCCGCGGCTTTCAGGGCAAACGCCTAAGCAGCGTGATTACCCGCCTGAGTTTATCCAGCGCGCTAATGTCGGCGTTTATTAATAACACTGCTGTGGTTGCGACGCTGATGTCATCGCTGCGGCACCACAATCATTTCGCCGCTTCCAAGCTGTTACTGCCATTATCCTATAGTGCCATTTTAGGTGGCATGCTGACGCTGATTGGTACGTCAACCAACCTTATAGTCAATGGCTTTGTTGAACAAAGCGGCGAACCGGTACTGGGCTTTTTCGATTTTACGCTGCTCGGTGCGCTGGTGCTGACTGCGGGTATTGTTGTTCTGGTTATCGGCAGCCGCTGGTTGCCCGACAACCGGGAACAGGACGCACAGGCTACTCCCTACTATTTAACCGCCCATGTCCGCAGCGACAGCCAGCTGATCGGTAAAAGTGTTGAACAAAACCAGCTGCGCGAGCTGCAAGCTTTGTTTTTGGCCGAAATACAACGCGGGCCACAGCGCATTTGCCCGGTAACCCCGGAAACTGTCATCGAAGCCAGTGACGAACTACGCTTTGTCGGTGATATTGCTGCCGTGTCGCGCTTGCAACAATTTCCCGGCCTGGAATTACTGCGTCAGGATCAGCAACAAGGCGAGTTGCTGGAAGCGGTGCTGAGCTACAGCTCCCGTTTAGTCGGTAAAAGCTTAAAACAAATCCGCTTTCGCCATGAATACGATGCGGTGGTTATTGCCGTACGGCGCGGCCACGAACGGCTGCAAGGCGGTCTTGGCGACTTAGTACTGCATGCCGGTGACGTGTTGATTTTATCTGTCGGAAAACACTTTCCCGGCCAGCATCAGCTGAACCAGGAGTTTATTTATGTCAATGGTTTAGCTATTGCCACGCCATTGTCCAAACTGCGAAGCAATTGGGTATTACTGGGTTTTCTGGCCACATTAGCCTTGTCGGTACTGAGCATTATTCCGCTGATCAAAAGCCTGCCGGTATTGCTACTGGCCTATATCGCCGGCGGTGCTGTCAGCGTCAGAGAAGTGAAAAGTCGTTTTCCGCTGGAGTTGTGGCTGATAGTCGGTTCGGCCATTGGTCTGGCCCAGCTGATGATTCAGACTGGCGTTGCCGGCGCGGTGGCGAATGGCTTAATTACGCTGGTTGACGGCAGCGGTGCCTATGGCGCCCTGGTGGCTGTGTTTGTCGCTACCTGGCTGTTTACCGAACTGGTCACCAACAATGCTGCCGCGGCGCTGACGTTTCCCATCGCTTATGCCATCGCGCAGCATCTGGCGGTAGACCCGGTACCGTTTTTTATGGCTGTCGCCTTTGGCGCCTCCGCCAGCTTTATTTCGCCATTCGGTTATCAGACTAATTTAATGGTGTACTCGGCCGGTAATTACCAGCTACGGGACTATATTAGGCTTGGCGTACCGATGGCGCTGACCTACAGTGCGGTAGTGTTGATATTTTTGCCACTGATTTACCCATTCTGACTGATGGAGCAATATGAAAAACCAAGACGTTAAATGGCAACAGCATGACATCGACGCCGCGCAGCGACAGGCGTTATTTGATCATAAAAGCGCAGTGATCTGGTTTACCGGCTTTTCCGGTTCGGGTAAATCTACTGTGGCCAATGCGCTCGAGCAGGCGTTGGCTGAGCAGGGTATACATACCTATTTGCTGGACGGTGATAATGTCCGGCATGGCTTATGCGCTGATTTGGGCTTTAGCGCCGAAGACCGGACCGAAAACCTGCGCCGGGTTGGTGCTGTCGCCGGCTTGATGGTTGATGCGGGGTTACTGGTATTAAGTGCGTTTATTTCACCCTACCGCAACCAGCGTGAGTTGGTAAAAAGCTTTGTACCCGACGGCAAATTTATTGAAGTGCATATTGCGACACCGCTGGCGGTTTGTGAACAACGTGATGTAAAAGGGTTGTATAAAAAAGCCCGCGCCGGCGAAATCAGCCATTTTACCGGGATCTCAGACCCGTATGAACCACCGCAAAGCCCCGATCTGGTGTTGGATACGTCGGTCACACCACTGGAAGATAGCGTAAAGCAGTTAATGCAGCTGCTTACTCTGAAAGGAATTATTAGCTAAATGACTTACTTATCCGCTGTGATTGCTATTGCCGAACAAGCCGGTCAGGCGATTTTGGCCATTTATCAGCAAGACAATGCCGCTTTTAACATTACCGGTAAAGCTGATGACTCGCCGCTGACGGCTGCAGACTTAGCTGCCCATAAGCTGATTGTCAACGCCCTGTCTGAACTGACACCGTCGCTACCTATACTGTCTGAAGAGGCCGCCGATATCAGCTGGGATATTCGCCAAACCTGGCAACGCTACTGGTTGGTCGACCCGCTGGATGGCACCAAAGAATTTATTAAGCGTAATGGCGAATTTACGGTAAATATTGCCCTAATCGACAACGGCGAACCAATACTGGGTGTGATTCACGCGCCGGTATTGAACAAAACTTACTACGCTAGCAAAGGCGAAGGCGCTTTTGTTAAAACGAACAAGGGCGTTATGGCGGCCAAGGTTAGCACGCCCGGTGAAGTTATTCGGGTTGTCGGCAGCCGTAGCCACCCCAGCCCAGAGCTCGCCGGCTATTTGGCGCAATTTCCGCAGCACGATATGGTGCCGGTGGGCAGCTCGCTGAAATTTTGCCTGGTGGCAGAAGGCACGGCCGATGTTTATCCGCGGTTTGGCCCCACCATGCAGTGGGATACCGGTGCCGGCCATATTATTGCGCTGGAAGCCGGTGCCAGCGTCAGTTTTACCGGCATCGCTAACAAGGTATATCAACGCGAAAACCTGCGTAACCCGCCTTTTATAGTGTCAGCACTACGCGACTAAATTGCGGCAGTCGGGTAAACTAAGCGCAGACATGACAGGTGACCTATGCGTTTAGATAAATTTATATGTGATTGTACCGGCTTAACCCGCAGCCAGGCTGGTAAAGTGATCCGCCAGGGGCTGGTAACGCTAAATGGCGACAAAGTAAAACAGGCGGCGCTGCAGGTAAAAGATACAGACACAGTCTGCCTTGAAGATGAGCAACTGCAACGAATTGGCCTGCGCTATTTCATCATGCACAAGCCCGACGGCTATGTATGTTCCACCGACGATCCGGACCATCCTACCGTGTTTACACTGATGGATGAGCCGTTGCTGGAGCGGCTACATACCGTCGGCCGGCTTGATTTAGATACCACCGGCTTGGTGCTGATAACTGATGATGGCCAATGGTCGCACCGCATCAGCAGCCCGAAACATCATGTGGCTAAAACCTACCGCGCCTGGACAGCAGATCCGATCCCAGCATCAGCAATCGCACAATTTGCCGAAGGCGTAATGTTGCGTAACGAAAAAAACGCCACGCTACCGGCCGAACTGCAACTTATCGCCGACAACGAAGCACTGCTAACTATCCACGAAGGCCGCTACCATCAGGTAAAACGCATGTTTGCCGCCATTGGCAATAAAGTCGTACAGCTGCACCGGGAGAAAATAGGTGGTGTGCAGCTGCCGGCAGATTTGGCGGCAGGTGAATACCGGGCATTGACGGACGCGCAGCTGCAATTGCTGCAGGCCAAGTAAATGCGCCTGCGGCTTTGGTTACTGTGCAGCTGCTGGTTGCTGCCGGCATACAGCGAAGCCGCAGACTGGGAACTGTATAAAGACCGCCAGCAGGTGAAGGTAGAGTACCGCCGGCTGGATAACAGCCTGCTGGAGATCCGCGCCCAAGTGCAGGTTACGTCAGGTATCGGCGCTTTTTTACATCTGCTAAAAGATACCGCCGCTATCGGCCGTTGGGTGGAAAACGCCGAGCGGGTTGAGATACTCGGCTCAGCCGCACCACACAGCAATATAGTGCACACCTATTTCCGCGCAATTTGGCCGGTGTCACCACGCGATATGGTTACCCAATCGGTATGGTCACAGGGTCCGGATGGTGTATTGCGCTTGCAGGTAACGGATATGGGTCAGCATTATCCTCTGGTGCCAGGCTATGTGCGGATGCAACAGGTTAAGTCGCAGTGGACCCTGACTCCTTTAGCAGGCGGCAAACTAAGTATTCAATATCAGGGACAGGCCGATCCCGCCGGCAAATTACCGCATTTTATTGTTAACCGTGTAGCGTTAAGCGCCATGTTTACCAGCCTGCAACGCCTGATGGTGGTATTACCGGATTATCAACACCCCTACCCGGGCGTTACCGAACCGACCCTATAATCGCAACTAACGCTTTAATTTTTCAAGCCATTCATATATCTGACATCTTGCTCCTATCTTATAGTTACAGTAAATTATCACCGCGCGACTGTCGCAAAGGACATTACTGCTATTGAGCAGTGCTTAAAAACAACTAAAACAGAACGGCAATAAACGTGAAAATAATTCGATTGATGATGCTGTTAACAGCGACAACCTTGTTAGCCGGCTGCTCCATAAAACATCCCATCGCAAAAGATTATGCTCAGTACCTGGCCAATAATAAGGGTGAGGTAGTACTGCCAAAATCGACCATTGAAGCCAATTATGAAATTACGGCAAACACAGCGAACCATAATTATCAGTTTCGTGCCGCGACTGTAGGTTATGCACACGTATGGATTGTTGAGTTTGGCCAGGTACTGGACGCAACGCTTAACTCAGATGACGTACAAGCTGCCTTTGGTAAACTTGCTAAAGCACAAGCAAACTCTGATGCCGCGAGTATGCTGCGGTTTAACCTGGAGAATTATGCATTTAAAGATCATATGGCGCATGTTTCTTTAAATATCAGCCTGGAACAGAACGGCAATACTGTATTGAACAAAACGTACCATGCCACCGGTAAGTCTCAGGGTGGCAAAATGTTCTTTGGCGGTCCATTTGCGATGAAAAATGCTACGCAACAGTCAACTAAGCATGCCATGGATGAAATTTTGCGTGAGTTTATTAATGACAGTAAAGCTGCGCTTATTGCAGCACACTAACATGTCAGTAGAAAGGCGCCTTGTAGGCGCCTTTTTCTGTGTTATTACCGACAGCTAAAGCTTAGAACTTAACTAATTCGCCTTTCAGTGCTACGCCGGCCATCAGGGTGCCGGCACCACACTGAAACTCAGTCGCGCTGCTGAACTCTTTATTCTGGTAATTTGAACGTACGTTGACCACGGCGTCATAACCACGCTGTTGGGCGCTTTCCTGCAACACCTTCAACGCCGATAACAGCACCCATTGGCAGGCTTCGTCATCCGATTTTCCCACGGCATTGGTTTTGCGGCTGGTGCTGACTTCACCCCAGTTGCTGGAAATAGCAGGGTGGTTCTGGCCGGCAAAATATACCGGTACATCATGCAGGGTCTGCTTGGCTTTATCGGTACCGATAATTTTATCCAGCGGCAGGGTTAATACGTCATTGCGCGCATAAGCGGCACCACTTACCAGCATGGCGGCGCAGGCCGCTGCCGTCATTATTTTATTCATCAAATTGTCCTTGTTGTTTAAATATCCAGGCAAAAGCCACGCCGTAGCTAACGCTATGTTGGCGCTGCACCAAAGGGCTGTCGTTAAACTGCGCCTGTTGCAAATTATCGTAACGAACAAAACCACCCAGCCACCAGTTACGTGAGCGCCAGCTTAAACCACCTGACAGCCGCCAGCCGGAAAATCCCCCCGCCGCCTGATAGGTCGGCCTATCAGCAGTGGCGTATTGCGCTGCAACGCCATATAAATACTGATGATATTGCGCTGTGCTCCACAGTGCTGCCAACTGGCTGGTAAACTGCAGCTGGCTTGCAACTTGCTGCTGCCAGCGAAAATGCGGTTCAAAGCGCCAGCCGGTACTTTGCCAATGTTGCAAATCAGTTGCAATAGCTTTTCGCAGTGGTATGCGAAATGTCAGTTTATCCGTGTCCGCTTTGAACAGCACATAATCCAGTGTCGGGCCAACCTCGGTTATCCACAGTAAGTCAGGCATGCCCTGACGCTGGGCGTTGTCATCGCTGTTCACCGGCAATGCCGCCGCCAGGCTGACATTAAGTGACCAGTTTCCGGCCTGAAACAACTGGCCCAACGCTTCATTGCGGTCGAGTTTCAGCTTGTCGCTTTGATAGCGGATATAGGGAAAGGGCAATAAATAATGCTGGCTGATGGCCGAGCCGGGATAATCAACCAGCTTACTGTAGGCACCGCCAATACCAATTTCATAACGAACACTGTCGCTACTAATGGTATCGGCCCGCGCAAACACAGTTAAGCTGGTCAGCCCCAGCGCAATTAGCCCCAAATAGATGCTGCAGCGGGGCAATTAGTTACCCCAGCGCTTAAAAATCAAAGACGTATTGATGCCGCCGAAGGCAAAATTGTTACTCATCACATACTGATTGTGTAACACCCGCCCGCTATCGCGTATGTAATCCAACTCGGCGCACTCTGGGTCGACTGCGGTTAAATTCAGCGTCGGGGCATACCAGTTGTCGCGCAACATCATAATACTGGCCCAGCTTTCTATTGCGCCACAGGCACCTAACGTATGGCCAAGATAGCTTTTCAGTGAGCTTATCGGCAGCTGAGGGCCAAATACTTTTGCCGTCGCGTTGGTTTCGGCTATATCACCGCGGTCGGTCGCGGTGCCATGCGCATTGACATAGCCTATTTCAGCCGTGCCAACCGCCGCATCTTCCAGCGCCAGCCGCATGGCCAGCTCCATAGTTGTATCGGTTGGTTGCGTCACGTGCACACCGTCAGAGTTAGAACCAAACCCGACCACTTCGGCATAGATGGTGGCGCCACGCGCCAATGCATGCTCCAGCTCTTCTAAGATCAGGGTGCCGGACCCTTCGCCGATAACTAAACCGTCACGGGCTTTATCAAATGGCCGGGGGGTTAATTCCGGCGTGGTATTTTGTGTGCTGGTGGCGTACAAGGTGTCAAATACCGCCGCTTCGGTGGCGCACAGCTCCTCGGCGCCGCCTGCTACCATCAACACTTGCTTGCCATATTTAATCGCCTCATAGGCGTAGCCGATACCTTGCGAGCCTGAGGTACAAGCAGAACTGGTAGTATACACCCGGCCCTTGATACCAAAGAACACGCCGATGTTAACCGCCGTGGTGTGCGCCATCATCTGAATATAACTGGTCGCGGTAACCCCGGTCATGTCACCGGTATCCATCATGCGGCCAAACGCCAGTATTGGCTCAGTACTGCCGGTTGACGAGCCAAATGCAATACCGCAGCGGCCATCGCTGATTGCCGGGTGCTGCAATAGGCCCGCGTCTTGTAGTGCCAGTTCAGTCGTCCGGGTCGCCATCAGCGCTACGCGCCCCATAGACCTTACCATCTTGCGGGAATAATGCTCCGGCCGGCTAAAATGCTGTACCGGCGCGGCCAGCCGGGTACTCATACTGCTGAACTTATCCCACTGCGGCATAAAACACACCGCATTTTTACCCTGCTGCAGCTTATGTTTAAAGTCTGGCCAGCTGTCACCCAGGGCGGTAATAACTGACATGCCGGTCACCACTACACGTTTCATTACACCAGCCCGCCATTAACAGAAATAACCTGACGGGTAATATACGCGGCAGGTTCAGAGAATAAAAAGGCCACGGTCGCCGCGACTTCGGTCGCCGTTCCGGCACGGCGCAGTGGTATCATTTTCATAATGTCATCACTGGCGATGTTGTCGGTCAGATCAGTGTCGATTAATCCGGGCGCCACACAATTTACCGTTATCTTGCGTTTCGCTAATTCCAGCGCCAGTGCTTTCGTTGCGCCAATTAACCCCGCTTTTGACGCACTGTAGTTCACCTGCCCCCGGTTGCCGGCAATACCGGACACCGAAGCAATGGTCACAATGCGGCCACCACAGCGCTGCTGGATCATCGGCATGACACTGGGATGCAGTACATTATAAAAGCCATCCAGATTGGTATGGATCACCGAGTCCCAGTCGTCTTCTGTCAGGGCCGGGAACGCACCGTCACGGGTAATACCAGCATTGCACACCACCCCGTAGTAAGCGCCGTTGTCAGCAATATCCTGCTCTAGCGCAGCCTTTGCTGCCGCCCGGTCAGCAACATCAAATTGCAACAGGTTAGCCTGTTGCCCACCTGCGCGGATTTCTGCCACCACAGACTCTGCGCTGGCCCTGTCTGACCGGCAATGCACCGCAATATCAAAGCCCTGTGCGGCCAGTTGCAGTGCAATGGCTTTACCAATACCACGGCCAGAGCCGGTGACTAAAACTCGTTTCATTACTACTCCGTTAGCCAGGCCTGATGGTCATCAGGCTGAAATACGTTCAATTTTGCCGTTACCACGACCTGTTGCTGACACCTAATAGTGCAGTCAAACACTCCCAGGCCGCCCGGTTCAGAAATAACCTCAGTTACGCTGACGATTAATTCATCTGCCAGGTTAAACTGAGTCACCACAGGCTGATATTTGCGGCAGCCGAGCAAAAAGCCAATTTTAACTGCCTCGCCGCGTGCCAGACCATTTGCACCAGCAAAAGCCGCAATAGTCTGCGCCATATATTCAATACCGACATAGGCTGGTACTGCAGCACTGTCTGGCTGGTAAAACGGGCTGGTTTCAGTAATGGTGACGCTGCACACCGCATGGGTGTCGCTGGCTTCAATAAACCGGCTCAGTAGGATCATCGGCGCGGCATGCGGTAGCACCTGTTCCAGCGAATACCCGGTTATCATGTCGTTTTACCTAAAATTAAGGCCACGTTATTGCCACCAAATGCGAAAGAATTAGATAAACAATACTGCACCGGTTGCACCTGGCCTGGAGTCACAAAATTCAGCGCGGGTAGCGATGTGTCCCGCGGGCTGTCCCAGTGCTGCGGTATCAGCTGCTGCTTGCCATTATAATCAGACAGGGTAAGCCAGCAAAGTGCGGCTTCTATTGCCCCCGCCGCACCCAGCGTGTGGCCGGTTAAGCCTTTACTGGAACTGGCTGCGGTCTGCGCCAGGCCCAGTTCTGTCAGCGCCTGACTTTCCATACTGTCATTCAATGGCGTTGCTGTACCATGCAAATTAATATAATCGAGTTGTTGCACCCCGATACCGGCATTGTCGCAAGCTTGGCGGATAGCGGCAACCGCGCCCCGTCCCTGCGGATGCGGCGCCGACATATGATGGGCGTCCGACGATGCGCCGCAGCCCAGTAAGGCTATACCACTGTCACGCTTTTGCATTACGAATAGCGCAGCCCCTTCACCAATGTTGATACCATCGCGGGCCGCAGCAAACGGCTGGCAATAACCTTGTGCTATCGATTCCAACGCAGCGAAACCATTAATTGTCAGGCGACATAGCGCATCCACGCCGCCGACAATAACGGCATCGGCCAAGTCTGCCTGCAGCAGCGTACGGGCGCTGATCAGGGCGCGGGCACTGGAAGAGCAAGCGGTAGAGATGGCATAACAGGGCCCGCTGACACCGGCCAGACGGGCAATAAACCGGGCCGGCGCCTGCATTTCCTGGATCTGGTAATCAAATTCACTGCCAAACTGCTGTTGCTGCTGCCATTGCGCAATGGCGTGTTCGCCCTCGGCGACGCCGGACGTGCTGGTACCAATTACGACGGCAATGCGCGCTGCACCATACTGCGCTATCAGGCTGGCCACATCGGGCGCTATCTGCTGATAAGCCAGGCTGGCCAGTTGATTATTGCGGCTGCGATATTGCTGCGGCCAGGCGGTGAGATCCGGTAATGCGGCACTTACCTCACCGACGATAACGGCAGCGCCATCGGGCAATAAATCCTTCCGCCGCTTCATGCCGTCACGGCTGGCAGCAACTGCATGCTGCCACACCTGTTGCTTGGTGTTGCCAAGTGCGCAACATATGCCCAGGGCGCTGAGCACTGGCTTGGTCATGGCATAAAATCCTGTTGTAGTGTAGTGATCTGCAGCCGGTAAGCTGCGGCCTGAATAATAATTTGCTGCCCGGCAGCTGTTTGCGCCGGATTATCTATCTGTAAAACATCGGCATGGTTACTATCAGACACGGTCCGGCGGTTGGCATGCTGCTGCAATGAAAGCTGCTGTAACCGCGGTATCAGGCTGGCACGGTCAAACAACGCCAGCTGCATTTCAGCAAGTAATCTGCGGGCAAACGCCGGCTGATTAAACGGCGCGATGCCGGTTGCCGTCAACTGATGGCCGCGTTGATAGTGCAGGCGCCACAGTTCTTGTCCCAGCGGCGACAATCCCACCAATAACATAGCGTCACGCTGCAATAACACGCTGATAGTAAACTGATACTGCGTTGTACCATCGTCCCAGCTAGCGTGCTGCAGCAGCTGTTGCGCCGGGCCAGGCCAGCTGTCGTGCAGTTGATAGTATCCGCTGCCTAGTGCTGTCCAGCCCGGTCCACGTTCGCTAAATAACTGACAGCCGCTAAGCAGCAGTACTAGTACTACGCAAAATCGAGACATACTTCCCTTAATACATTTAATCTGCGCGTGGTTTCGGCAACATAGGGGTTTTTCTCATCCCAGGCATAGCCGGCCAGTATGGCGCTGATCATCGCCGTAATAGCCTCGTTGCGGCTACTGCTGAAAATAATGTCCTGAAACCGGCCGTCGTACCAGGCTTCAACAAAATGCCGGAAGGTAGTAATACCTTTACGCAGCGGAACACTGTATTGCTGTTCCCAATCTGGCTGTTCGCCCGCTAACTGGCGCAATACCAAAGGTACCGCTGTTGCCGCGGAACGCAGCGCTATCGTTACGCCGGAAGAAAATACCGGGTCGAGAAACTCACCGGCATTACCCAGCAATGCAAAATGCTTACCCGCCAACTGTTTCACATTGGCAGAATAACCTGTCAGGCTTTGCACCGGATTAAGTGGTTTGGCATTTGCCAGCAATTCCGATAACGCGGCAGTCTGCTTTACGTGCCGCCACAAGTTCGTTTCAGCCGAGTCTGCGGTGGCAAAATGTTCTGTTTTACCCACCACGCCGAGGCTGCAACTGCCATCGCTGAACGGGATCAGCCAGAACCAGATATCGGCTTGCTGATCATGTACGCTAATCAAAATTTTATTCCGGTCAAATGCCGGGTCGGTTATACCGTCCTGAATATGACAGAAGCAGGCCTGACGCAACGGGAAGTTTGATGGCACTTCTAACTGTAACAAGCGCGGTAACATCCGGCCAAAACCACTGGCATCGAGTACAAAACCGGCACTGAGCTGACTGCTTTGGCCCTGTTCATCCTGCAGCGTTAATATGGCATGTTCGGTGCGACTATTATCAAATGCCGTCACACTGATGCCGTAGCGAATTTGCAGGCCTTTTTGCTCTGCAGCATCGGCCAGCAGTTTGTCAAAGGCGGCACGTTTTACCTGAAAGGTTGTGCCCGGGCCGGGGCTGAACTTTTCGGTGAAATTAAACTGGGTGTTATAACCATTTTTGGCAAAGGCGGCGCCATCTTTAAACTGAAACCCCAACCGCGCAGCATGCTGTTGCACCACAGTGTCTAAACCTGCAGCGGCAAGAAATTCCATACAGTGCGGCAGCAGGCTTTCACCAATACTGAAGCGGGGGAAATGTTGTTTTTCGACACACAGCACCCGCTTGCCAGCCTGTGCCAGCATCGCACCAGCACAACTACCTGCCGGGCCGGCACCAATTATGATGACATCAAAATGTTCCATGCTTGTCCTGCTCCTTAATGCCCACAACGCTGAGCCATGGTGCCAGCAAACACGCCAGCGCCACGCCTATAAATACTGTTAAGCCAAAGCTGGCAATGGCCGGCGTCTGACTAAAACTTAATAAACCAAATGCCAGGCAACTGGTTAATGCTGACAGCAACACAGCATACATTACATCTGCATGCTGCAATCTGGCGGTAAAAAATACGCCGTAGTCCAGCGCCAGTGCCAACACCAGCAAAGCGGCGATTAGATTAAATATATTCAGCTGTTGTTGCAGCAGTTGGCTTAGCAGCAGTGCGCTGCCAATGACCAGCCACAGCAGTAACGCAATACTGAATGCCGCTACTGCACCGCGCCGCCACAATAGCAACGCCAGCGCCAGGACAAATGCTGCGCCTAGCCAGATGCTCAACTGAGTGCGCAGCATAGCAATAGTGCTGTTGGTATCGGCAATAGGGTCCAGCCAGTGGCTATGCGGCAATGACGCCAGCTGTTGCAACTCGGTGTCGCTCAGTGCCACACCGTTGAGTAAAATGATGCTGGCCAGCTGCGTGTTTAACTGTTGTATTTGCTGATCCAGCGGCGCTGGCAGCTGGTCGGCGGTTAAGCGGTGTGTCACCAGTGGCGGCGCTGCCAATTGCAGTTGCTGCAGGTATTGCTGTACCGCGTTACTGCGGTAGGCTTGCTGCAATAACTGTTGTAACTGATCCTGTTGTTGTACTGACGGCACATGCTGTACGGTTGCCTGCCAATGCTGCAGCTTACCTTGCTGTTGCCAGGACCGCAGCAGCGGCAGTAACGCCTGCTCCTGCTGTAATAACTGCTCAGCAGTATCCGCCAGTGTGACGATAAAACGGCTGTCCCAGTTTTGGCCGCCTGTTTCACGCATCTGCTGTTCCTGCTGCATCAGGCTGGCAGGGCTTTGATTAAACAATCGGACATCATCGCTAAAGCGGATTTGGCTTGCCATAACGGCCGCCAGCAACAGCGCGCTTAGCCACATGCTGCGCCAGAGTGTAGTACGCGACGTTGCCAAATAGCGCATACTGGTGGCGTGACACAGCGCTTGTAGCCTGGCATTGCCGGGCAAACTGCCGGCAGCGATGCAGCGTGGGAAAACCTGTTGTACGGTAATAAATGCGGCTATTAATCCGCTACACATAAAAACGGCTACCTGATTCAGCACTGCAAACGGCAGGAATATCAGCGCGGCATAGCCCAGTACCGTGGTGAGTAAACCTAATGCCAGTGACGGCAGCATCCGGCGAAAATAACCGGCGCCCTGTTGCGCCGCTAACATGCCGTGAAACGAATAATCAATAGCGATACCAATTAGTGTGGTGGCAAAAACCAGCGCTAACACATGCGGTTGCTCAAAAAACCACAACACAGCAGCCAGGCCGCACAGTGACGCGCAGGTCAATGTTGTTAGTGCCAGCAATAGTGGCCGCAAACTAAAAAAACTGTACCAAAGCAACAGTAAAATAGCGCTCAGTGACAAGCCGCCAAATACCTGCATTTCAAAGCTGGCATTTTCGGCGGCAATGACCGCGTGAAACAGCACACCGCTGCGGACAATGTCTAATTCCGGCCACTGCTGCTGCAATTGCGCAAGCTGTTGTTCTAACGCCGTAGCGACTAACGCGGCATTGTTGCGCTCAAACGGATCGACTTCCAGCTCTGCGTATAGCAGTAATGCCGGGGTGCCGGTTTGGTTTAGTTCAAACCAGTGTGACTGAACCTGTAATGCACTATTACCGCCTTGCTGCTCTAGTGTTTGCAGTGTCAGTAATAACGGATCTGACACTAACGCATCTGCCAGCAAAGGCGCCGGGCTGAGCACACGCTGCCAGGCGGCGCTGACCAAAGCGTCATAGTCCTGTTGTTGCAACAAACGCAGCTGCTGCTCACTGGCAATCAGCCCCTGATGTTGCTGATACATCGTCTGTAGCTGCGCCAGCATCGTGCCGGGTTGTGTCCAGTGCAGTTGGGGTATGGTCTGCTGCTGTAACTGCTGCGCCGCCTGACGCAGCTGCGGTAATGCCGTACCGCGCAGCATCACACTCAGGTGCCTGCTGGAATTATTTTGCTGTAACAGCTGCTGCTGCCAGCCATTCGCACTGCCTGGCAAGGCGGCCGCAATATTACTGCTCCAGGCGGCAGAAGGTAAGCGGAATATCAGATAAACAATGACAGTGGCGATCAGTAAAAGCCATAAGTAAAAAGGCGCGACGCGCGGTGTAACAGTCACGGCTTACCCTGCTCAGCTTGTAAGGTAATTAACGTGCTGTTGCCATTTGTTTCCTGTAGCGTCAGCTGGCTCAGCTGATGCTCACCGCATAGTTCAATCTGACTGAATAACTGGTTTAGCGGTGCTTGCTGAGGCAGCAAGATAGTGCAGGATGCCACTGCTGGCTGCACGGTAAAGTGTTGCTGGATAAACGTCATATCCTGGTGCAGCACCGCCAGCATCAGCTGGCCGACAAATTCGCTGCCGGCTACCGCGACAAAATCCTGTTGTTGCCACTGGCTGACCCCTTGGGCCGTGATCAATAATTTATTCTCAACCGGTACCAGCGTATGCCATAGCAGGGTGTTGTCCTGCAGCTCAATATAGCCGCTGCTGCGCAACGGTACAGGCAAGCCTTGCAGATTTTTTAGCTGGGTAAACGCGGTGCTGCCTTGTAATGGCTGCCATTGCATTAATACAGAGTCAGCCTGCAGCGGGTAGCTAAGCAGGCCTAACAGCGTAACAACCAACCGGCAATATCGGCTCATGGCTTAGCATATCCAAGTTTTTCAAACAAAATGGCCGGCGATTCAAAACACATCTGCCGGGTCTGCATATCTATCGCAACTTGTGTGGTTGTGGCCTTGGTCAGTTTTTTGCCGGTAGCAATATCGGTTATCAGGTAGTCAATCCGCAGCCTGTTTTCCCATTCTTTCAGGCTGGCCCGCACGTTAATTTTCCGGGCAAACAGCGCGGAGCCGACATATTTTATCGACATGTCGACAATCGGCCACATGTAGCCTGATTCAGACATTTCGTTGTAGTCATAATTAAAACTACGCAACAGTTCACAGCGGGCAATCTCAAGGTATTTGACATAATGGCCATGCCACACCACCTGCATTGCATCGACATCAAAAAAAGGCACGTCGATAATCACCTCGGCCGTTTTCACTGCATTATTCTGCATGCGCGGCTCCCTGATACAGTGGCCAATGTTGCTGCTGCACCTGATTAACCAGCTGACGCAGGCTATGTTCCAGCGGCCGGTCTTCCTGCAGTAATGCATAATCCTGCTGCAGCTGTTGCAACATTTGCTGAATATCTGCGGTCAGGCTGTGTTGACAGAGCTCACCTTGCAAAATGCGAAGCTGCACGCCTTGTTGCACAGCCAGTAGCGACGCGGCAACAACCTGCTCTGTCAGCTGCAGTACCCGCAGGCAGTCGCGTGCGGCTATCGTGCCCATGCTGACCTTATCCTGATTATGGCACTCGGTTGAGCGGGAAAATACACTGGCTGGCATCGTCAGTTTTAATGCTTCAGCTGTCCAGGCGCTGCAACCAATTTGTACCGCTTTAAATCCATGATTAATGTAACGACGCTCAGCACTGGCGGCCGACAGATTAGACGGTAAGCCATTGTTGTATTTGGTATCCATCAGCAGCGCCATTTGCCGGTCGTGCAAATCAGCCAGATTCGCGACAGCGACCTTCATGCTATCCATTGCCATTGCAATATGGCCACCATAGAAATGGCCGCCATGCAGCACATGCTCGCCTATACCATCGATAATCGGGTTGTCGTTGGCGCTATTCAGCTCGTTTTCGATCGTTTGTTTAAACCAGGGCAGGGCGTCGCGCAATACACCGATAATATGCGGCGCACAGCGGATTGAGTAGCGGTCCTGCAAGCGGTCTGAATTTCGCGGATGCTCGTGATGATTTAAATCATGCCTTATCCAACCGGCAATTTCATTCTGCCCCGGATGCGGTTTTACACTGAACAGAATGTCGTCAAAATGATTGCTATTACCCTTTAAAGCCAGGCTGGCCAATGCTGTGATGCGGCTTGACAAGCGGGTCAGGTATTCTGCCCGCTGATACGCCAGGCAGGCCAGTGCCGTCATTACCGCCGTGCCGTTCATAATGGCCAGGCCTTCTTTGGGGCGTAACGTCAGCGGGCTCAGGCCATATTGCGGTAGTACCGCAGAAATCGGCTGAATGGCACCATTGTGGTACACCTCGCGCTCGCCAATCAGGCTGGCTGCCACATAAGACAGCGGTGTGAGGTCGCCACTGGCGCCAACACTGCCTTCTTGCGGAATACAGGGCACAATATCATGATTCAGATAGGCCGCCAGCTGGCGTAGCAGTGGCCAACCAACCCCCGAATACCCCTGGGATAAAGAGCACAGCCGGGTAGCTAATATGGCGCGACCTTGTTCCGGCGTAAAGTACTCGCCCAGACCGCAACCGTGAAAACGGATCAGATGAACCGGCAGCTCATGCACCTGCGATAATGGCACCTTCACCGTGCAACTGTCACCATAACCGGTCGTCACACCATAAATTACGCCGTCTTCTTGCAATAATTTATCTAAAAACGCGACTCCGGCATTAATTTTTTCAGCAAATTCGGCAGACTGGCTCAATTTTACCGCCTGCTTTTGCTGGGCAATAGCGGCGATTTGTTCAATGCTAATCCAGCTATCGCCAAACGAGATACTGTGGTCTGCCTGTGGGCGGCTGGCGTCAGTTACTGCTGTTGTCACCAGAGTGTTCCTTCTGTTGCCCGGCAGCCGGAAGCTGCCAGAAGTCATAAAAATTAAACCATTGTAGCGGGTAGCGGCAAGCCACTTTTTCCACTGCGGTGGCATAACGCTGGATTAAGATACCCAGCTGTTGTTGTCGCTGTTTTCGCTGTAGCCGGATCTGATCTGCAAAGGGTTCAAACATCAGGTTATAACCCTGTTGTTGTTTCATGCAAAACATTAGATACACCGGACACTGCATCAAACTGGCCAGCACCCAGGGGCCGATAGCAAAAGGCGCCGGTTTTCCAAGAAAATCAGCCCAGACTGCTCGTTCCGGCGCCTGGGCGGAAATGCGATCACCAACAATGACGACAAGCTCACCGCGATCGACGCAATCGGTCAGCATAATGCTAACGGCCGGTGTTAACTCCGTCACTTCAATCAGTTCTAAATCGACGTCGCTGTTGCTGTCTTTCAGAATACGGTTAAAGGCGGCGGCATTTTTAGTATGGGCCAGCACATTGATTTTTAACGTGTACCTGGACCTGACCAACGCCCGGCACACCTCAGTGTTACCAAGATGGCTGGCGATCAGTACAGCGCCTTTCCCTGAAGACATAATGTGCTCAAACGGCACTGCCCCGCCGTAACTTACCTCTGCCGGTGTGATCCGGCCCAGCCAGGCGTCTATCTTGGCCAGCGCGGCCAGCGCAAACTGCCAGAAATGGCAGTACGACTGCCAATATCCTGGTGTACGGCCAAACGGGCTTGCTGCGCCGCTGTAGCGGTGCAACTGCTGTAAGTAAGCCACGGACGCTCGGCGGGCAGTGCCATCCTTGACAAAAAAGTAACCCAGCACAGGTGCCAGACAAAGCAAAATTAACCATTTACCGCCAAAGCGATACAGCAGTAATAACAACCGTATTGCCAGATAGCTGCCATGCTCAGCTTTTTTTGCCCAGTGCGTTGTCTGTTTGGTCATCTCAGCGCTGCCACTTACGCCATAGCAGCTGTGGCAAACGCCACAACATGCCGAAAAACAAACGGCTATGCATTTTGCTAATCAACCAGTTATCACGCAGCATATTAAAATGCGAGCGTCCGCCCGGCGGATAAATGACTTTCGTTGGCACAAATTGCACCGGCACGCCCTGCCAGTACAACCGAACCATAATTTCAATATCAAAATCCATCCGCTGGCCGATACCGTGCTGCTGGATAATCGCCAGCGTGCTTTGCAGCGGATAGACCCGAAACCCCAGCATTGAGTCTTTGATTTGTAATGACAAGGTTTCAATTTTGACCCAAAAGTGGGTAATTTCCCGACCTAACTTCCGCCCTAGCGGCATTGACTTATCATACTTTGGCGCGCCACTGACTAGCGCTTCAGGTTGTGCTTTTGCATGCTGCCAAAACCGCGGAATATCGGCGACATCGTGCTGGCCGTCAGCATCTATTTGCAAGCCATGGCTAAAGCCCCGCTGCCAGGCCCGCTGCATAGCAGCGCACATGGCGGCGCCTTTGCCACCATTTTGCGGCAGTGTCAGTACGTCTACCTGTGAGTATTGTTGCGCCAGCTCTGCCAGTACCTGCTTTGTTGGCTGATCAGACCCATCATCGGCAATGATAATAGCTAACCCGAACGTCAATAGCTGCTCTACCGTCGCCCTGATGGTTTCGTGGTGATTATAAATCGGGATCAAAAAACAGTTATTCATCAGCATGAAGTGTCCATTTCAGCCGGCCCGAGGCCATCTTCTCTGCACCTTTACTGTAACTAAATAGCGTGGTTTGCGCCGCGCTGCGCTCTAATCGCAATTCCAATTGATCGCCGGGGCGGATCATCGTCTGAAATTTCAACACCTCAACTGACTCCACCTGCGCCAGCGCGGGGAAGTATTGTTTGCAATATTCCACAGCCCAATGCAATTGGGTCACACCGGCCAACACCGGCGCTTGCGGAAAATGGCCGTCAAAGTAGGCAATATCAGCGCTAATATCAAGCTGCAACGTGGTTAGCTGCGCGTCGTGCCGCAACAGCACTACCGCAGGAAAAAGTTTAGTCATGCAGGAACAGGTCCTCTAGTTGCCGCTGTGGCAGCTTACCCTGCGTGGTGAAAGGCAGAGCGGCTACATAGCGGAATTTTCTTGGCAATAATACCCGTTCAAACCGTTGCAGCAAATGCTGCTTTATTTGTTGGTTCAACGCCAGCTTGCCCTGTGCCGCCAATTGTTGTTTTCCTGCCGCCGATAACACTACCACCAGCGCCAGCTGCATTTTGCCCTGCTGCAACACAACGGCCGCGGCTTGGGTAATCAGCGGGCTGTTAAGGCAGTATTGCTCCAGCTCAGGCAGCGACAGGCGTTTTTCTTCTATTTTCGCTATCCGATCTAACCGCCCCAGTAGCTGAAACGTGTGCGCACTCAACAGTGCGACTTTGTCCTGGGTAACATAGGGCAACCCGTGGCCGAGGTACGGCGAACAAATTTGCAGTGCCTGCTCTGCAGTCTGGCCGAGCTCAATACCGTCAAATGCCTGCCAGGCCGTGTCTACTGCGTTACGCTGCCGAAATGCAATACCGCCGGTTTCTGTACTGCCATAGATCTCTGTCGGTGCCAGGCCTAACGCCTCAACATAGCGCGGCGGTACGGTATCTGCCAGCGGCCCGCCTGAACTAAATATTTGCCGGCAATGCCGGGCCAGGGGTTTCAGCGTGGCAATATCATCAAATCGGCTCAGGTGGGCCGGGCTGGCAATGAAGGCAGTGGCTTGCTGCTGTAATATCGCCTGCCACTGCTCAAGATAACTTATCTGGCGTCGGTATATCGGGCGCTCACAGCATAATGGCCATAATATACGGAACAGTAGACCATAAATATGCTGCGCAGATACGGTACCGCAAAACAAGGTGTCAGCAGTAAACACGGCACCAAACTGTCGCTCCAGTGTTTGCACTTCCAACAATAATTGTGACAGGGTTTTGCTGATAAGCTTCGGCTGGCCGGTTGAACCTGACGTAAAAAAGCTGACTGCAGCTGACGCTGGTAGCTGTAATTCAGCTGCAACCTTGCCGCTTGTGGTAACAGGCAGCGCCACATCAGGCACTTGCCAGTCGCAGTGCACTAACGCCTGGCGTATGGTGTCAGGCTGTCCGTCCGGCGCCAGCACAATATGTTTACCCTGAGCGCACAACGCGATAAACCAGATGGCAAACAACTGGCTGTCCGTCTGATAAAGTAATACGCTCTGGCCGCTGCGCTGGGCAATGATTGCGGTGGCAGCATCTACCTGTTGCAGCCATTGTTGTACGCTTAATTCGCCTGCAGCGTCATCAGCAAACACTGTTTGTCCGGCATGGCCCCAACTTAGGCACCAGTGGTTATTTTGCAGCTTTAACAATGCGCCGTACCTGCCATTCAATCAGCATCAACAATCCCATTAAACCGTAGGCAATGCCACCGTTGTACAGTAACCAAAGATCCCAGTCACCCCACCAGGCAGTCAGGGCTGCAATAGAGCCGTTGAACAGAAAAAAACCGCACCAGACCTGTGTCACTTTGCGGGTGTAAGCCACAGCGTGTTCATCGAGTGTGCCCTCCATCATGCGGGCAAAACGCTCAACAATGGTGGGCGGAAACCACAACGAAGCCGAAAATACCAATAACATGCCAGCATTCATCCATACCGGATAGTAAAGCATGGCCTGCTCTGCCTGCCCGGACAGTAAGGCTAATGCCAGTGCGACACAGGTCAGCAGAAAAAAGCCGCGCGTTGCGTTACTGCTATCACGACTGCAGCATTTTAACAACGCGACCAGCACGGCCGGCAACACGGCTGCCGCCGGATGCAGATGATTTACTGCCCACCAGACGTAGAATGGGTACAGTAACAAACTGATCCGCAGGCCAACTCCTGCCACCTTACGCAGTGACATCAGGCCTCAATCAGTGCGTAGACTTCATCAACCACATTACTGACGGTGCGCACTGCTTTGAACGCTTCCGGTTCAATTTTCTTACCGGTCAGCTCGCGCAGTTTCACCACCAGGTCAACCGCATCAATGCTGTCCAAATCCAAATCTTCATACAGATTGGCTTCTGGCTTAATCTCTGCCGGGTCTAATTCAAACTCTTTAACCATTAATTGCTGTAACAGGTTAAATACATCTTGTTTGGTTTTCATGTCGTTGCTCCGCTTACTGCTGTTGCAGCTGCACATAATGCGCCAGGCTATTAATGCTGGCAAAATGCTGTTTGTTTTGTTCTGAATTAGCATCAGGCCGGATATTAAACTGTTTTTTTAATGCCTGCCCCAGCTCCAGCGCGTCAATTGAATCAAGCCCCAGTCCGTCAACAAATAGCGGTGCATCATCGCTGATATCGTCCGGTGTGATGTCTTCCAGTTCCAGGGTATTAATAATCAGTTGTTTAAGCTGTAGTTTTAATGCATTCATGGTGTTGTACTGCCTGTTGATAAATGGTTTGTAAATCCCTGGTCAGCTGGCGGGCTGCCACTGAGGAGGAAGCTGCGTTAAGATAAGGTTCCAGTGTGATGGTTTGCAGATACCCAATGCGCAGCGTCGGCTTAATGGCGGGTACCTGATACCATTGCTCCTGTTTCGTTAACGTACTGGGTATGCACTGAACATACAATGCCAGATAACCGGTTTTCGCCCGCAAGGCAATATTAGCCGCGCCCCGCTGAAATCTTAGCGCCTGACCCGGTGTTGTGCGTGTCCCCTCCGGAAAGATAATCAGGTTGTGTCCCTTTTTCAATGACTCCGCACAATCATCCAGCAGCTTATCCGGATCAGCATTGCTGATATAACCGGTGCTTCTGATCACACCGCGCATAAAGGGGTTGCGAAACAGCTGCGCTTTGACGACACAATCGGCATTTGGCGTCATCGCAATCAATGCAACAACATCAATCAGGCTGGGGTGATTAGCAATAATAATCTGGCCCTGCGCTGCGTTGAGCTTGGTCGCCGCACTAAAATCAAAAGTAAAAATACCCAACCGGCGCATTAGGCCGATAAAAATACGAAAACTGACGTGAACAGTGTGGCGCGCCTGGTTTTTACGGCACTGCGGATCACGGATAAACACCCGTTGCGCCGGAAACACCAGCAGTGACAACAGGCATCCGCCGATACCAAAGCAGGCAAAGCAAAAGCCCGTTGCCAGAATACGATACAAATGGTTTAACCGCTGCATCATAGCGTTCGCTGCCAATGCCACTGACACTGCTCTCCGCTAATCTGCAGCTGAGCACTAGTGCCCTGCAACACGGGCAGCAGCTGCAGTGCCTGATCCACGCTGGCCGCAGCTTGTGTATCTGCGGTCATACTAAAATGAAACCGCTGCCCCTGATCCCGGCTTAACAATAACGCCAGCGCTATGGCGACTGACGGGTCCTGACAATACTGTTGATATGTTTCTGGCACCGGTTCATCGGCATAGACTACCAATATTTCAGTTAGCGCTGGCTCAGTACGCAGTCTTGCAACCGCTTCGAGTATCGCATAGTGCAAACTGTCAGCACCGGCTGCAATGGCATTACTGTCGGCCTGATTTAACTGATACAGGCTGAATTGGCCACTGATGGCATTGTGCACCGACAACGCAAAGTGGGTCGGCGATAAGGCTTCACCTGCCGCTAACTGCTGCAACAGCGCCAGCGTTTTGTGTAAATCACCATGGCGTGAGGCGAAAATTGTTGGGACACTGTTGGCAGCATCGGTATGCAGCGCAACGTCGAATGCCATCTTCGACAGCCGGCTTAATCTGCGGCGCGTCATCGCCGGCACCTGAGACAAGGCCGGCTGCGCATGGTCTGCCGCCGCTAATGTAGGGGCAGCAGGTATGTGTTCGGGCATCCAGCTTGCCCAGGATTTTATATACAGTTCCATGCAGTATTAACCAATCGCCAGTGTGCGGAGCACTATAAAAGCGCAGTATCATATATAAAATGACGCTTAAAAGTAAATGAATATGCAGGCTATGAGCCGGGTTGCAACACCGCAGTATTGTTTTTATTAGCAATTCATTGCGTAATTCGACATGATATTGTGCACTGCCTCTGGTTGTTCAGGGGCGCAATGAACTGCCAGACATGAGCACTGACCATCATACCTTCTTCGCGATCAATGATAACGCTAACAATATTTGGCTTGGCTACAGCCTGCAACTGCTAACGTTGCAACAGTGTGCACGCTGGCTCACGCAGGACGAACAGCACTACCTTAGCCAGCTTAGCGCTAAACGCGCAGTGCAATTTGCCAATGGCCGCGCGCTGCTGCGACGTACACTGCATCAGCAATTTCAGACAGCATGTACTGATGTGCAGGTAAGCCTGCCAGATGGCAAAGCGCCAACGTTAACACTGGGCGGCCAGCCCTGGCAGCTATCAATCAGCCACTCCGCGCAGGCAGTAGCAGTTGCTTTTAGCCACAAAGGCAAGCTGGGGCTGGACATTGAGCAGCTAAAACCAAGAGATTACGCCGAATTCAGCCGGCAATACCCTGCTCTTTCCGGATCAACACAGGCAGATGATTTTTATCAGCGCTGGACTGCGGCTGAAGCCTATAGCAAATTCAGTAACAAAGCCTTGCTTGATGTATTGCAACACCCTTTAACCGGCAACTATACGTTGAAGCATTTGCCATTAAGCGGTTATATGCTTTGCTTATGCTACCAGCACGAGACAGCTGGCATAACAATAATTGAGGAACGGATATGAATTTTATTTTGTTTTTAATTATCGGCGCTATTGCCGGCTGGCTGGCCGGAAAAATTATGAAAGGCCGTGGTTTTGGTATTTTAGGTAATATGTTGGTTGGTATAGTAGGCGCCTTTATCGGCGGATTTTTGTTCCGCGCTGTCGGGCTGGCAGCCTATGGTCTGATAGGCTCACTCATCACCGCGACTGTTGGTGCTGTGGTGCTGCTGTTTTTAATCGGTCTGGTGAAAAAGCAGGGTTAAAACAAGTCCAGCGACTCGCCCGCCTGTGGCGAGTCAGCATCTTTCTTCGCTTTAGCTGCTAATCTTACCCGGCGCTGTGCCAGCAGTTTTAAGATGTGAGCGCGCTCGGCTGCCGGCTTCTGATGCCAGTTAAAGCGCTCCTCACGTGAGCGCAAGCAGCCAACGCAGTAGCCACGGCTGTTGCTTTGGCACACACCGATACAGGGATTGGGCAGATCAAACAGTTCTAACTGATCCACGCGGTTACCAGGCTAACTAACGAATAGGCTAAGTGTACGATGTGATTGGCTTAGCGTGCAAATAGCTTGAAACATGACTCGCCTGCGTAAACCGGCTTATCCTAAGACAACCGTTGAAGCCCCGGATGGGCGGAAACGAGCCTACAGGGATGTATTTACGGCGTGTTGTCGTGGATAAACCGGTTTTAAGCCTAAACTTAGTCGCTGGTCGGTGATTATTTTTTAGCAGATCACAAAAACTGGTTGACTTCAGACTGATAGACGGCTATTTCTAATAGCAACTCAGTCTGCGCTGCAGGCTATATAACTAAAATAATTTTTAACCAAGTAGATAAGTAAGAATCCTATTATGCGTTTAGCTGCTGTTCTGAACATTATTGTCCTCGTGGTCGTGGTGATTATTAGTCGCCGCGGGGGCGCGTGTTTGGAAAAATAAAGTAGCTTAGGCGAATTCCAACAAAACCCCCGCTCCGCAAGGACCGGGGGTTTTGTCGTTTCTGGGTGTTTGAAAACGTAATTAAGGCAAAAGGACAGATCATGAAAGGCGCACAATTAGTAATACAGGTGTTGCAGCAACACGGCGTGGATACCCTATTTGGTTATCCCGGTGGTGCTATCATGCCAATTTACGATGCGCTGTATCAGAGCCAGGTTAAGCACTACCTGTGCCGGCATGAACAAGGCGGCGCATTTTCTGCCATCGGCTATGCGCGCGCCTCGGGCAAAGTGGGCGTTTGCATGGCAACATCCGGCCCCGGTGCCACCAATATCATTACCTCACTGGCTGATGCCTTGCTGGATTCAGTGCCCGTAGTAGCAATTACCGGTCAGGTTTCACAAGCGGTAATGGGCAGTGATGCGTTTCAGGAAATTGACGTACTGGGTTTAAGCCTGCCGGTTACCAAACACAGCTTTATGGTGCGCAGCGTTCACGAGCTGGAAGCGACGTTAAACGAAGCCTTCGCCATTGCCCAAAGTGGCCGCCCCGGGCCGGTACTGGTTGATATACCAAAAGATGTCCAGCTGGCCGACATTGACTACCAACCGCCACAGCATAATGCGCTGCCAAGTCCGCCTGTGCACACTTCGCTGGCCAATGCGGCCAAAGCCCGTGCACTGATTGCGGCGGCAAAAAAGCCAATCGCCTATATTGGTGGTGGTGTACATATGGCCGGCGCCATGCCACAGCTGCAACAATTTTTAGCCACCAATCCGATGCCATCGGTAACTACGTTAAAAGGCATGGGCTCGGTGGCAAAGCACAATGAACACTATCTGGGCATGTTGGGTATGCATGGCACCCAGGCGGCGAACTTTGCCGTGCAACAGTGTGATTTATTAATTTGTCTAGGTGCCCGTTTTGATGATCGGGTAACCGGTAATCTGCAAAAATTCGCCCCCGATGCCAAGGTGATCCATGTTGATATCGACCCGGCAGAAATCAACAAAGTGCGCTTTGCCCACGCATCTCTGTTAGGTGACATGCAGCAAATTTTGCCTGCTATCTCCGCCGGCACAGACTGTGCTGACTGGCTGGTGCACTGCGCCAAACTTAAGCAGCAATACAGCTGGCGCTATGACCATCCGGGCGAGCGCATTTACGCACCGCTGATGTTAAAGCAGCTTAGTGAGCGCATGCCAGATAACAGCGTGGTGTGCTGTGACGTTGGCCAACATCAGATGTGGGTAGCGCAACATATGCGCTTTAGCAGCCCGCGTAACCATTTATCCAGCGGCGGTTTAGGCACTATGGGCTTTGGCCTGCCAGCCGCTATTGGCGCCAAGCTAGCCCGGCCGCAAGACACGGTAATAACCGTTTCCGGCGATGGCTCTTTTATGATGAATGTGCAGGAACTGGCCACCATTAAGCGTTTTCGCCTGCCGGTAAAAATTGTCATTGTCGATAACCAGCGTCTTGGCATGGTAAAGCAGTGGCAACAGCTGTTTTTTAACGAGCGTTACAGTGAAACCGACCTGTCTGACAACCCTGATTTTGTCGCCCTGGCCGCGGCGTTTGCTATTCCTGGCCACTGCATTACGCGTAAAGATGAGGTAGAAAGTGCGCTGGAAGCCATGTTCACCTGGCCGGGCCCCTATTTATTGCATGTATGTATAGATGACAAAGACAACGTCTGGCCGTTAGTACCGCCAGGGGCTGCCAATGAAGACATGATAACGGAGGAAAGAGCATGAACCACGTACTGAATATCACCGCCAATAACACCCCGGCCGTGGTTGAACGCTTGCTACAAGTTACCCGCTACCGCGGTTATGAATTAGCCGGGCTGGAACTGTCACCCAAGGCTGATATGCGCAGCTTAACTATCACCCTTAAGGTTAGCGGTGAAAAACCTATTCACTTACTAACCAGCCAGTTGCATAAACTGATCGACATTCAGCAGCTAGAGCTGGTCTCGGCTGAACTTGCGGTATTAAGCGCCTGAGCCACTATAGTTATTAACGACACAACGAATTCACGGAGTACCCTAATGCCAAAGTTAAGATCCGCCACCGTTACTGAAGGCCGCAATATGGCGGGCGCCCGCGCACTATGGCGCGCTACCGGCGTAAAAGATACCGACTTTGGCAAGCCCATCGTCGCGGTAGTTAACTCCTTTGTCGAGTTTGTGCCCGGCCATGTGCATTTACGCGATTTAGGCAAACTGGTCGCCGCCAGCATTGAAGAGGCAGGTGGCATAGCTAAAGAATTCAATACCATAGCGGTTGATGACGGCATTGCCATGGGCCATGGCGGCATGCTGTACAGCCTGCCTTCGCGCGAGCTGATTGCCGACTCGGTAGAGTATATGATTAACGCTCACTGTGCAGATGCCATGGTTTGTATATCTAACTGCGACAAGATTACCCCCGGCATGTTAATGGCTGCTATGCGGTTAAATATTCCGGTGATTTTTGTCTCTGGTGGACCAATGGAAGCCGGTAAAACCAAGCTGTCTGATCAGATCATCAAACTGGATTTGGTCGACGCCATGGTATCGGCAGCCGACCCGAACGTAAGCGACAGCGACAGTGAGCAAATTGAACGCAGCGCCTGCCCCACCTGTGGTAGTTGCTCGGGCATGTTTACCGCTAACTCGATGAACTGTTTGGTAGAAGCGCTGGGCTTAGGCCAGCCGGGTAATGGCTCCTTACTGGCCACACATGCTGATCGCAAAGAATTGTTTATCCAGGCCGGCTTCAGAATTATGCAGCTGTGTAACCGCTGGTACAAAAACGATGACGCCAGCGCCTTGCCACGTAATATTGCCAATAAAGCCGCCTTTGAAAACGCCATGATGCTGGATATTGCTATGGGCGGCTCAACCAATACCGTTCTGCACTTGTTAGCCGCAGCCATTGAAGCCGAGGTCGATTTTGGCATGAGTGATATCGACCGGTTATCCCGCATTGTGCCGCACTTGTGCAAAGTGGCACCGTCAACACAGAAATACCATATGGAAGACGTGCACCGCGCCGGTGGTGTTATCGGTATTCTGGCCGAGCTAAACCGTGCCGGTTTATTAAACCCTAATGTGCCGCATGTCGCTGGTAGCAGCTTAGCGGACGTGCTGCAACAATGGGATATTGCAACGACCCGCAATGAAGACGCCAGACAAATGTATTTAGCTGGCCCGGCCGGCATTCGTACCACCCAGGCATTTTCACAAAACTGCCGCTACCCAACCTTAGATGATGACCGCATCGACGGCTGTATTCGTAGCAAAGACCATGCTTACTCGCAGGATGGCGGTTTAGCCGTGCTGTACGGCAATCTGGCACCCAACGGCTGCATTGTCAAAACCGCCGGTGTAGAGAAAGAAAACTTAGTATTTACCGGTCGGGCGCGGATTTTTGAAAGCCAGGATGATGCCGTTGAGGCCATTTTAAAAGGCAAGGTTGTTGCGGGCGATGCGGTCATTATCCGCTACGAAGGCCCCAAAGGCGGGCCGGGTATGCAAGAAAGGCTGTACCCGACC